>DDAT01000011.1:0-41388 GCA_002332985.1 Acinetobacter lwoffii
AATCCAATCGAAATTATTATCTCCGATGGAACGATACATGATGTCAAGATTGCTCCCAAAATGATTGAAAAACTTGATTTGAGTGAAACGGAAGTATGTTGTGCAGACAAAGGATATGACTCTGAATCATTAAGAGAACAAATATCTGCGAAAAAAACTAAAGCGAATATTCCAAGAAAATCAAATACTCAGTCAAATAATGATCATATGGATTGGTATTTATATAAAATCAGACACTTAGTTGAGAATGCATTTTGTAGGTTAAAGCAGTTCAGAGGAATAGCAACACGATATGATAAGCTAAAGTGTAGCTATGAGGGGGCAGTTGCATTAGCTTGTATATTTATTTGGCTACCTTTATCGGGTAAATTCTATACTTGAAATGTCAACAGACCCTAATTGAATACTTCAATAATTTTATCTAAGCATGAAACCCTAATTTTTTAGGGTTTCATTTATTTTAAATATCCTTCAGCCAGATTCCCTATGACTTGGTAAATTTAAAACTTGAATGACGCTTTGAAATTTAAAAGCAATAGTTTCGTTTATTTTTAAATTTTTTCTTAAAAATCTTTTACTTTTTACGTGCACCTTTAGCATGCTTTTTTAGCACCGTTTTTCTTACGATAAATATAAACACCTAAAAATATAATATAAATCTGAATTTTATGAACTCTCGCCATGTCTTAGTTTGGTGCAAAAAAATAGTAACGTGCTTTATATCGAGTCTTATCAATTTCAAGAAATTCTTCATCAAAATTTCCCTTGCTTAGCCCTCTTCTACAATCAATTTGCCTCTATATACTGATTTTCTTTTGTGATCCCGCGCACTAAATTGGAACGCACCATGCAAAATATAGACTTATTATTTCTTCTTCTCGGTGCAGTTCTAGTGCTTGCCATGCATGCTGGATTTGCTTTTTTAGAGCTTGGAACAGTTCGACATAAAAACCAGGTCAATGCCCTAAGTAAAATTCTAACCGACTTTGCCATCTCCGCCATCGCCTATTTTTTAGTGGGCTACTATATTGCCTACGGTCAGCACTTTTTCCATGATGCTGCAACCTTGTCTGCCGATCATGGCTACAATCTGATGCGCTGTTTTTTCCTGTTGACTTTTGCTGCAGCAATTCCAGCGATTATCTCTGGAGGGATTGCAGAGCGTGCCAAAATGCGTTCACAGGCTTTAGCGACATTATTTCTGGTTGCGCTTATCTATCCGTTTTTTGAGGGTATGATCTGGAATGGCAACCTTGGTTTTCAGGATTGGCTGACCCATGCATTTGGTGCAAGTTTTCATGATTTTGCCGGTTCAGTTGTCGTTCATGCAATGGGCGGCTGGATCGCACTGGCCGCAATAATCCTACTTGGTGCGCGTCATGGCCGTTACAAAAAAGATGGCCGGATCACCGCGCATCCTCCTTCATCAATTCCTTTTTTGGCTTTGGGTTCCTGGATTCTGATTGTTGGCTGGTTCGGCTTCAATGTCATGAGCGCGCAGCGGCTGGATGCCATTTCTGGACTGGTCGCCATTAACTCTTTGATGGCCATGATCGGTGGAACAATAGCAGCCAAAGTTGCGGGGAAAGATGACCCGGGCTTCCTGCATAATGGTCCCTTAGCAGGTCTGGTGGCGATTTGTGCCGGATCAGATGTTGTTCATCCCTTGGGTGCTTTTTTTATCGGGATCAGCGCCGGTATTATTTTTGTGAAACTTTTTACCTATACCCAAAATAAACTTAGAGTGGATGATGTATTGGGAGTCTGGCCTTTACATGGTGTTTGTGGTGCTTTTGGTGGATTAGCTGTGGGTATCTTCGGTCAGCAATGGCTCGGAGGAATGGGAGGAGTGTCTTTAATTTCACAACTCCTAGGTACAATGCTGGCGATTGTCATTGCTTTGGCGGGTGGTTTTTTGGTGTATGGCTTGCTTAAGGTTTTGATGGGTATTCGCCTGACTGAGGAAGAAGAGTTCAACGGTGCAGACTTGTCGATTCATCGTATTTCTGCTAATTCGGAAGAAAATACTTTTTAATTGATATAAAAAAGCCTCTATGACTAGGGGCTTTTTTTATTTATAAGCAGAGCGTTTATACGAAATAATTACTTCATACCAAAGATCAGTTTTAAGCCAAGTACCGTCATAACTGCGCCTGCTGCGCGGTCAAATAAGGCCTTAAACTTCAAATAAACACAACGTGGCTTTTCCGCAGATAATGCAACTGCGACCAATGAACACCAGCCCGCATCAATAAAGAAACATAAGACAGGCAAAACAAAATAAAAATATGTTGGAATTTCTTTGGGCAATAACGCGGTAAAAATACTGGCTAGCACAATCGCAATTTTGGGATTGGACAACTGCGTGATTAAACCGGTGGTAAAGGCACGACGTAAAGACATCTGTTTGCTAATGGTTGTATCCGCTTCGATTGGATCTTTGGCATGTTTAATGATTTTAAACGCCAGCCAAAGTAAATATAAACCACCACAAATTTTTAAGGCCAGATAAGCTGAAGGTACAGCTAGTAAAAATGCCTGCAAACCGAGAACCGCCAACAGACCAAAAATCGCTGCACCGAGACCAGTACCCAATGCAGTAAATAAACCATGTTTACGTGAAATGGCAATTGAGTTTTTTGCCACATAAATAGAAGTCGGCCCGGGGCTCATTGCGCCTAACATCAGGGCAAAAGCAATCGAACCTAAAATCCAGAATGATTCCACGAGATAACCTGACTTAAAAATTGAAGGGCTATTTTAAGCAAAAACCTGACAATTTGCTGTAAAAATTTCTGGATTTGTCATGAATTTCAACTATAGCAATTACTTAAGGTTTCAACTGATCCTGAGCACTCAAATGCTTGTCTAGCAGTTGATAATCCTGCTCATATACAGGTACGCCACCAATAATCATGGTACGGGTTTCTGTTTTAGGTTTATTCAACGCATCATCACAGCCCGACAGACTGAGCAGCATGCCGACCCACACAGCACAGGATAATATTTTCATTATTCTACCCTCCTCAGGGTTTCCTCTGTTTAGATTAGCATTGTTGTTTAAATAATCAGCGGAATATTTGTGACAATCTACAACCAATTCCATAGCTTTCAGCGAATAATGGCTTATTGAAAAACTTTGATTTTTAGCACTTCCGCTATAATGCCTCTATCATGAACTTTGCGAACTTTTATGTTTGAAACCATTGCCCAAAATATTCCAGATCAACAGATTAATTTTCACGATATTACTTTAATAATACGTCGTCTGGATCTGGTGCATCCACAAATCTCGGGCAACAAGTTTTTTAAACTGAAATATAATTTTCTTGAAGCCAAAAGACAGGGTTATCAACATATTCTGAGTTTTGGAGGTGCTTATTCCAATCATATTGCTGCTACTGCATTTGCCGCACAGCAGTTTGGTTTTCAGAGTGTTGGAGTGATTCGGGGTGAAGAACTGGCTGATCGACCATTGAATCCAACATTAGCCACCGCCCAAGAATTCGGGATGCAGTTGCATTTCGTCAGTCGTGATGAATATCGACGCAAGCAACAGCCTGAGTATTTGGCCGAACTCGCTCAACAATTTCCTGAACATTATATTATTCCTGAAGGTGGAACCAATGCTTTGGCGATTCAAGGGTGTCAGGAAATATTAAAAGATGGCGATGCGCAATTTGATGTGATTTGTTGTGCAGTAGGCACCGGTGGCACCATCAGTGGATTGATCGAAGCCAGTCATGGGCATCAACAGGTTTTAGGATTTTCTGCACTGAAAGGTTCATTTTTAAAAGATGAAGTCGCCCAGCTGACGAAAAAAACCAACTGGAATATTCTCGATGATTATTGCTGTGGTGGCTATGCCAAAACCAGTGCAGCCTTGATGCAGTTTATCCGGGATTTTGAAGCGGAATTTGCAATTCCACTGGAGCAGATCTACACGGCTAAAATGCTGATGGGGATTTTTGATCTAATCGAGAAAAATTATTTTCCGGCTGGATCAAAACTGTTGGTGATTCATACTGGTGGTCTGCAAGGCCGTAATATTCCCTTTGGTTTTACAGCAACCTAAGCTTGAATCGGTTGATTATTATTTAAGGCAATTAACCCTTTGACCAAGCGGTAGATATGCCAGATAAAGACCAGAAATACAATCAGGAAACCAATCAAGATCACAGTCAATAAGCCACCGACGATATAGCCCAGCAAACTGATCCAGAAGGTTTTAATTTGCCAGTCGACATGACTTTCCAGCCAGGTACCGCGCATTTCATCACGCTTGATATAATTCATCACAATCGCAATAAATGGGGTCAGACCAAGAAAAAATCCTAAAATATAAAGAATATATGTAATCAGATTATATTGTTTTAAATCCTCCGCGCTTGCCATTCGCTTTTCCTTGTTATTATGTTTTTAGTTTGTACAAAAACTATGCATGAGTTTTAGATAGCTTTCAAATATTTTATGTTTAAAATACGCTGTAAATTTGCAATCACGGAACTGATTTTTCTGGAATAGAGAAAGCTGAAATAAAATTGTCTATAATGCTTCACTTTTCTTCTCCCTTGAGTGTGTGATGTCTTCCAAGCAATACGATGTTCTAGTCATAGGTGCCGGTGCGTCAGGTTTAATGACGGCGTATATGGCTGCGCAACGTGGGCGTAAAGTAGTGGTGGTGGAAAAAGCCAATAAGGTCGGCAAAAAAATCCTGATGTCTGGCGGTGGTAAATGTAATTTCACCAATCTGGAAGTCGAATCGAGCAATTATATTTCACACAATCCACATTTTGTGATTTCAGCTTTAACGCGTTATACCAACTGGGACTTTATCGGCTTGGTATGTGAATATGGCATTGCCTATGAAGAGCGCAAACATGGGCAGCTATTTACCTTAAATGGTGCAAAAGATATCTTGTCGATGCTGCTGGCAGAATGTGACAAAACTGGGCTGGTTGATATTAAAACCAGCTGCGAAGTGAAAGCAGTCAATCCAGTCGATGATCAAGGCTTTCAGGTGGCGACCTCACTGGGATATTTTGAAGTTGAATCTGTCGTCGTGGCATCCGGTGGTTTATCGATTCCTACGCTTGGTGGTTCAGGCATTGGCTATGAGATTGCAAAACAGTTTGGACATCATGTCTATCCAACCCGTGCCGGACTGGTTCCATTTACCTTCTCTGACGGATTTAAAGAAGTCACCACGCGCTTAAGCGGTAATGCCGTAGAAGCAACTCTCTCGAATGAGCTTAATAGCTTTACCGAAGCGTTATTGTTTACCCATCGCGGTTTGAGTGGGCCAACTTCCCTGCAACTTTCCAACTACTGGAATGTCGGTCAGAGCTTTAAGGTCGATTTCTTACCGACCGTAGACTTACTGGATTTCTTTAAAACGAAAAAACAAAGTCAGCCCAAAGTCTTGCTGCGTACACTACTGAATGAATATTTCCCGAAAAGTGTGGTGGCTGAATTACAAAGTCTGATCTGGACTGAAAGCGCTGAAACTGCCATTGGCAATATCAGTGATGACAAGCTGGAACAGATTGCGGCACGTCTGCATGGCTTTGAAGTGAAACCTTCAGGAACTGAAGGCTACCGTACAGCGGAGGTGACTTTGGGTGGTGTAGACACCACGGAAGTATCCTCAAAAACCATGGAAAGTAAAAAGCAGAAAGGCTTGTATTTTATTGGTGAAGTGCTGGATGTTACCGGACATTTGGGCGGCTATAATTTCCAATGGGCATGGTCATCTGCGCATGCCGCATCGGAATATATTTAATCAATAGATGATCTGGATTGCTACTTAACTTATTCCAGATAATCTGTTTTAAACAGGTTGAGATTGGCCGTATTTGTTAAACGGTCAATCGTCAGCTGCATTTTCTGCGCTTCTCGCAGACATAGCGGTACGTTATCTGCTGAAGATGCCATGAATTTATGTTGCAATACTTTCCACATATTGTTGATCTCCTTTTCTTTATATTTTTAATGCAAGAAAAATACCAAAATCATTTTAGTATTCACTTGAATATTCTATATTTTTTAAAAAATAAATTCGATTACTAGTGACTGACAGGATTGACTTCTCAGTTAAATTCGTCTGTCTCTGGTATTTTCTTATCTAGCTCTCGCTCAGACTGCTCGTCCTGTGTGCTCTTCACAAAAATAAATCGATAGGCAGCGGTAAAAAAGCCAATCGTAATTCCTGCAATGACTAAAGGAGCCAGAACTTTGTTAGGTTTCTTGGTATTCATTCATTTTTCCTTATGACTGAACAAAATCGACCACATGAGCGTGGTCGATTTTGCTTAAAGATAACAGGTTATTTCAGGTCATCTTTTTTCTGAGTTGAACGGTCAATATCGACATCTGGCTCTTTTTCTCCGGTTGAACCAAATGGATTATTGGCTGGTGGATGAGTCGGATCGACTTTTACTGAATCTGGTACGGCCTGATCCGCATCCGGATTGACAGGATCAATACCTAATGACTCATCATCCTGTGGTGCAGTGGTAAGGATTGCCGGGGTAGTATGGGATAAATCCGTACTCATAGGCGTACTCTTGTCTGAATCCTGATTTGGCACGATGCCTGCTCCTGGAGTTGTGATTGAGGAATCGCTAGTACCCGTAGCAGTTTGCGAACCACCAGAGGACTGGCTCATTGAGCTATCTGTAGAACTCATACCCATCGCCGCACCTGTAGTACCTGACATGTCGGCTGCACTTGTACCTGTGGTCTTGCTACCTAATCCAGAAAATATGCTGTTCTCAGCTTTTTCTTTGACTGGATTGGGTTCTTTAGCTTCTCGTTTGGCTTTATCAATCAAATCTGTGAGTACACGCTCCGCAGGTTGACGACCACCCAAACCAAATGCCAAGGCAAATGCCACTGCTACAGCACCCAAAGTTAGACCAAATGCCAAGTTAACAATTGAATCGGCAATACCCATGGCACGCAGACCCATTGCCACAACGAGTCCCATGATCAGAACACGAACCAGATTGGCTAACCAGCGTGAGCTGTTATATTCACCACGTTGTACGATATTCGCAACAATATTTGCCAGCCAGAAACCGATTACCAGAATCACCGCACCGAGCAGGATATTGGCACCGAAGTAAATGAACATTGCAATAAGACCACTGATCTGTTCAAAGCCCAGACGGTTCGCTGCTTCAGATACCGCAAATAGCATGGTGAATAAAACGATCAGGAAACCGACTACACTGGAAAGTTTAGTCGTGCCTAAAAAACGCTGGATATCCAGTTTGGCAGGAATTTCATCAACACCTGTACCGGCAACTACTTCAACTACCAGACGTGCTACCAGTTTAGAGACCACATACGCCAGAATCAGAATCAACGCAGCAGCGATAATATTCGGAATGGCATTCATGATTTCATATAGCATGGCTGTAGCAGGCTGAGAAATGGCCTCGATACCCAATGCTTCAAATGCAATGATCAGTGCCGTAATGATCACCACGGCGAAGATAAATGACCCAATCACCTGAGAAACATTTGAGTTTTTAAAGATGCCTACTTTTTCAGCATGTTGCTGTACGTTCAGACTGTTTAATAGTCCTTCAACAATACCGCGCACAATTTTCGCCAGGATATAACCAACAAAAATGATGACTGCAGCAATGAAGATATTTGGTAAATAACTTACGACATCGGTCAGCATATTTTGAACTGGTAACAACAGACCGTTGAGACCCAAAATAGACAGCACGATTGGCAAGAACAGCAATAAAATTAACCAGTAAGCAATTTCACTGATGTTTTTACTAATCGGACTGACACCAACTTCAGCACTGAGTTTTTCATCCAGTTGCGTTCGGTCCAGCAATTTTTGTAGCCCTATCTTTACCAGATTGGCCACAATCCAACCTATGAATCCGACTGCAATTGCACCTAGTAACTGCGGGATAAATAACAGGAACTGCTGGATCATATTACTGAATGGACCGCTGACACTGGTAAGATTGAGCACGTTCAGCGCACCAATCACGGCAATAATCAGAATAATCCAGAACACGACGCGGGCAATAATGCTCTCCACATTGGAGTGATGACCTGTCGCCGTATTTAAATGTGTATTGGTGCCCAGTTTCTGCAAGAGCTTTTTAATGCCTGCCGAGACCAGTAACGCAATGATCCAGCCAATTACTAATATGGCAATTGCACTAAGAATGGGATGGAACTGATCCCAATAGTACATGGCATCGAAGCCACCACGCGGGCTTCTCATATAATCATTCATGTTGTTCTACCCTCTTTGTTATTAAGCTATTTATCTGAAATCAGGGGCATCTCCCTGAAACAATCAGCCCCTTTTTCTTCCGGATTCATATTAGATTTGATGTTTTCAGACTCAAGCCAGGTAGATGGCACTACCTTAAAACATCACCATCCATTGCAAAAAAGCCCCAGTGGTTCACTAGAGCTTTTCAGGTATTTTCAGTTATTGAGTCGCCTGTCCATCAGTCGCAGTTGCTGTTGCTTCTGTGCCATCACCCACGGTTGCTGTAGCTTCCGTTCCATCATTCATGGTGGCGGTGCCTTGTGTAGGCTCACCGACTGGAGTTGAATTATTTGGGGTAGCTGGCTGTACATTCGGATTTGGATGTCCTGCAGGAGCATCATTCGCATCTGGATTCATGTCAGCAAACATATAGAACAGTAGTGCGAGTAAAAAAATACCGACCAAAATCAAGATATAAACAGGGATACGCTTTTTCTGCGTCACGTCTGCCTGATGATTTAAAGGTGGTTTTTTATTGAAATCATCGACCATAACCATCCTCACTCTTTGTTATTCATAAGTAGATTTTTAGAATAACAAGCTGTGAATAGAGCTTCTGTGACAAAACATGGTGAGATGGTGACGGGATGTAAGTCACTAATCCATCAGAATTCTCTGCTAGATGCTACTTTAAAATAGCCGTTTGGCTGGGCTATGTTGCATATCGACTGGGGTTTCGTGTTCATCTTTCAACTGCACCCCTGAAAGCTGTAACTCACAGGATTTACGCATCAATGCGACCAGTCGCTGGATAGCTAGTGGATAGGCCAAGCCCGCAGAACGGACATTGGAAATACAGTTGCGCAAGGCATCATGACACCCTTTAAAAGCATTATAAGTGTAATAAATTCCCATACTATCGGGTGAGCTCAAACCCGGCCGTTCGCCAATTAGCATGACCAGCATTTTCGCCTGTAAAATTTCTGCCAATTCATCACCCAGTGCCACACGACTGCCACGGGCAATCACTAAGGGGGCAATCTGCCAGCCTTGTTCTTTGCATGCCTCTAGCAAGGCCGGAATAAAATGCAGGCTATTTTCCTCAATGGCACGTGCTGATAGTCCATCTCCCAGCACAATGGCTACATCCCAATGTTGCTGATGTTCGGCCCGGTATTGCTGCAATATCGTTTTGGACTGTTCTGAAAGCACACGCCCAAGATCGGGACGTTTAAGATAAAGATCTTTCTCTACCGCCTGGCTTTCAATTTCCAGAATAGGCAGTCCCGTTTTAGCTAAGCCAGATTTTAAGAATTCAACATCAAGTGGCTTCAGTACCGCATCTTTAGCTTGCGCATGTGCCAACTGAAATTCCAGACTTGGTCGAGTCGGCAAGCTGCCCCCAGTTCGACCTAAGGCAATCCGTGCATCAGTAAAGGCTTTTAATTTCTGCCAGGGATTATTCTGTAATTGGGACTCAAATTTCACATCGGCAATCATTTTCATAGTACTTCCTCAAGACAGGATTAGACGTGAAAATTGCTTCGGCAACTCTGTTGGCCAGTGCAGCTGATTAGACTGTTGCGCCAAAATTCCCTGATGCTCCAGCCAGTAGTCAAATTCGGGTGCCGGTTTTAATCCCAGTAATTGCCGGATGTAGAGCGCATCATGAAAGGAGGTCGTCTGATAATTCAGCATCACATCATCTGAACCGGGAATCCCCATGATAAAATGCAGTCCGGCATTGGCGAGTAAGGTCAACAATACATCCATATCATCCTGATCGGCGTCGGCATGGTTGGTGTAGCAAATATCACAGCCCATTGGTACACCGAGCAGCTTGCCACAGAAATGATCTTCCAGCCCGGCCCGGATAATTTGTTTGCCGTTATACAGATATTCCGGCCCGATAAAGCCGACTACAGTATTGACCAGCAAGGGATTAAACTTACGCGCTACAGCGTAGGCACGCGCTTCCACGGTCTGCTGGTCCACGCCATGATGGCCATTGCTGGATAAGACACTGCCCTGTCCGGTTTCAAAATACATGACATTTTGGCCCACGGTGCCGCGTTGCAGGCTTAAAGCGGCCTCATAACCTTCCTGCAACAGCGCCAGATTGATCCCGAAACCGGTATTGGCTTTTTCGGTTCCCGCAATGGACTGGAACATCAGATCAATCGGAACATTTTTATTTGCCAGCTGAATGCCAGAAGTAATATGGGTCAAAACACAAGATTGAGTCGGAATCTCATATTCCTGAATAACGTGATCGAGCAGTTTGAGCAGCTCAGTCAAATTCTGCAGATTATCTGTGGCCGGATTAATCCCGATCACGGCATCACCATTGCCATACATCAGTCCATCCAGAATGGATGCAGAGATTCCCATCAGATCATCAGTCGGATGGTTCGGCTGCAAACGGGTAGAAAGATGCCCTTCCAGACCAATGGTATTTCTAAACCGCGTAACTACACGACTTTTTTTTGCCACCAGAATCAGATCCTGATTACGCATAATCTTGCTTACTGCCGCGACCATTTCCGGAATCAAGCCCATTTTTAAAGCAGCAAGTTTTTCTGTGGTGGCATCTGCACTCAGCAGCCAGTTGCGGAAATCCCCAACAGTAAAATGCGAGATCGGATAAAAGACATCAGCATTATGTTCATCCATGATCAGGCGGGTGATTTCATCCTCTTCATAAGGAACCACTGCTTCTTGCAAAAACTGCTTTAATGGTACTTCTGCCAGACACATTTGTGCAGCAACACGCTCGGTTGCATCAGTGGCCGCAATCCCTGCAAGCTGATCACCAGAACGTTCAGGCGTAGCCTTAGCCAATAAGGTTTTTAAATCCTCAAAAACATAATGCTGACTGGCCACATTGATCTGATACAACATAAACATGTTCTCCCTGCTAGATAATTTATTTCAATTCCTTTTCTGCCGCTTCAATACGGGCAAATTCTTCTTCCGGCGTACCGGCCACCAGATGATGACGGCTATACAATAGGAAATAGAGAATCAGTACGACATAAATCGCAGCTGCCATTAACCAGACTTTAGGATCGACCAGAAAGCCAGCCACTACGGCAATCGCCGCAAGTACCAGCGCAATTGATGCAGTCACAATACCACCAGGTGCTTTATACGGACGCGCCAGATTTGGTCTGGATAACTTAAGCTTGATGTACGACATCATCATCAGCACATAGGAAATGGTGGCACCAAAGACCGCCATCAGAATCAGCAAATCACCTTCACCTGAAAGGGATAGCAGGAATCCGATAATGCCCGGAATAATAATGGCCAAATAAGGTGCATGATTGCTGTTGGTTAAGGACAATTTTTTCGGTAAATAACCGGCACGTGAGAGCGCAAAAATTTGACGGGAATAGGCATAGATAATCGAGAAGAAACTGGCAATCAGACCCGCCAGCCCGACAAAATTCACGAAACTTGCCATCCAAGTATTGGCCCCATAAACCGCTACTAAAGCATCAACCAGTGGCGCACCGGAATCTTTCAGCGTATCTGCACCTGCTGCGCCAGGACCGAGTAACAAAATACTTAGCGCAAAGAATGCCAGAATCAGCATGGAACCAATCAGGCCACGCGGCAAGGATTTAGCTGGCTCTTTGGCCTCCTCTGCTGCCAGCGGGACACCTTCAACTGCCAGAAAAAACCAGATCGCATAAGGTACTGCTGCCCAAATACCCAGATAGCCCAATGGCAGGAAACTGCTTGCACCCGCCGCTTCCGTACTGACCGCAATATCAAACAGGTTTGCACTATTAAAATGAGGCAACATGCCAAAGATAAACACCATCAAGGCAACCGCAGCAATTGCGGTAATCACAAACATGATCTTGAGTGCTTCACCTGCACCTTTCAGATGCAAGCCCATAAAAACCAGATAGCTCACCAGATAAATGATCCAGCCGCCAATACCAAACAAGGCTTCGCAATAGGCACCAATGAAACAGGCAATTGCTGCCGGAGCAATGGCATATTCAATCAGGATGGCACTCCCGGTCAGATAGCCGCCAAAGGGACCAAAAGCAGTACGAGCAAAACTGTAACCCCCACCTGCAGTCGGCAGCATGGTCGACATTTCGGACATGGCCAGACACATACACACATACATGAATGCCACCACAATGGTCGCAATAAACATGCCTCCCCAACCCGCCTGTGCCAGACCGAAATTCCAGCCAGCGAAGTCACCGGAAATCACATACGCGACCCCTAGACCGACGAGAAGCAGCCAACCTACGGCGCCTTTCTTGAGCTGACGTAAGGCAAAATAATCTTCTTGTACTGCTGTTTCAGTCACACTGGTATCAATCACACTCTTTGACTCTGACATAGCAACCTCGTTGTTTTTATCGTTGTTCCCTGAAGATATGCATAAGCCATACCAGTTCCGCAGGCATCAGTGAAGACAGTTGAGACGCTGCCTTTCAGCGCTGAAATGCGTTATAATTATCCACCTTCTCATTTATACACCCGAGTTATATGGCGTATCGTCAACAAAGTGTATCGCTTGATCTTGATACTGACGTCACACATCAATGCATGCTGCACTACAGCCGCGATCAGCATCTGATTGGAATTATTGAATTTAGTAAGCCAAGCTTCCTGCTTCGCTGGCAGGATCTGGAATATTTCCGTCGTCGTACCGAAGAATTTTCCGTGATGCCTTTTCCGGACTGTATCAATGCGATGATTATCGATATTCGAGATGTAACGGCATGGCTGGATAATGAAGTGCCGATTATTCCATGGCGCTTACTGGAAGAAGACTGTCCAGTGCGCCTGGTGGTGCCTGCAGACCGTATTGAGCACTATGCCGGATTTTTTGAACCGACCTGGCTCAGTCCCGATGTCGAAACCGCCATTCAGGAAATCCGTGAATCAATGGATATGTTTGTGCATTAAGCTTGAATCGAAAAAACCTCCGCAATGGGCAATGCTGTTTACTTAAGCATTTGAATCATTTTGGAATTCATTAGAGAATCCGATGTCAGGTTTGGCATCGGATTTTTTTATGGTATTTCAGCAGGATATTTTAGATCTTAACAATCTGTTTAAGCTCTCGAATCTGAGTACTTTTATTCACAATATCCCCGTTGAGTGGGTCAAGTCCACACTCAGGTTGAGCAGTCCCGCGACTATTCGCAGGCGGTGATTGCCTGCGGATCAAGTACTTTGGCTGGTTCTTGGAATGGCGATTTTCCGTGATGTCCTCATCCATGAAGCAGCAAGAAGACTCAATATTTGCACTCAGTGGTTAGCCTCTTATGACTTGCTGACGCGCATTAGTCTAACCAATACACGTAAACATCTTGGTACAGATTCTGTGGAGTGGCTATTTCACCAGACCGATCAGCACTGGGGACAAGAGCATTATCCGGCTGGGCTGTCGGAACTTAGACAGGGATAGGTAGTTTGTTTTAGAGAGGCCTACAAGGCTTCGGAGAGTCAAAATGTTAAAAAACCGTTATCCCTTAGATCACAATGCCGCTCCTGTTAAAGGAACCGCATTGCCTTCAAGCAGGGGGTTTTGCTCATAAATCCTTCAACCTTACCAGTAATTCTCGACCGCAATATTTCCTTCACCACGACGGTTCATGGTCAGGCCACGAGCTTTTAAGGCTTCTTTGGTATCATCGACCATATCCGGGTTACCACAAAGCATGACATGCGTCGTTTCCGGATTAAACGCGATACCTGCCGCCTTTTCCAGCTCACCATTGGCAATCAAAATCGGTAAACGGTCGTGCAAAGGTGCATCAGGCTCACGGGTAATAATCGGGATAAACTTAAAACCGGTATGTCCTTCACCAAAGGTCTCGGCGATTTCCTGAATCCGGTCTACATAAGCGAGTTCTGCCCGGGTGCGCACACTATAAACCAGATTGATTTTTTCGTATTTGCTCCAGGTTTCAAAGTCTTGCAACATACAAATAAACGGTGCCAGCCCCGTGCCGGTACCCAGTAACCACAAGTCTTTAGGCAAAGGCAATTGATAACGTGCCAGAGTCAGATAACCATAAGGAATTTTTTCCAGATGCAGCACATCCCCGACTTTGAGGTGCTGTAAATTGGAAGTAAATTTACCTTCTGGAACGACAATCGAGAAAAACTCCAGAGTTTCATCAAAAGGAGATGACACTACCGAATAGGCACGAACCACCAGTTCATCCCCCACTTGCAAACCAATACGCGCAAACTGCCCTGCCGTAAATTTGAAATGTGCCGGGCGTGTCATCGTAAAACTAAATAATGTATTGGTCCAACGGTGTACAGATAAAACTTTTTCTCGGGTAAATTTTTCAATTGACATGATTTCAACGTGGCATGAAAGACTATGCTCATGGTAGCATGGCAACATAATTTATTAATATTTTTTTAAATGTTAAGGCTCTACTCATGCGCATGACTTTACGCCAATTGGCTGTTTTTGTAGCAGTGGCACAAGAGGGTACCGTAACGAAGGCTAGCGATGCCGTCAAGCTTACACAAAGTGCGGCTAGTATGGCTTTAGCAGATCTGGAAGATGGTCTGGGTGCTCCACTATTTGACCGTCTAGGCAAACGTTTACAGCTGAATGACCTGGGGCGCTTTCTTCTCCCTCAAGCCCTGGAAATTTTAGGTCGTTGTGAATCTTTTGAACAAGTCGCTAAAGGTGAGCTTCAAAGTATCGATTTACGTTTAGGTGCAACCCTGACGATTTCAGATTACCTGATTCCTGACCTAATGGCCGATTTCTTGAAAATCAAGCCGCAAGCACATTTACAGCTTCAAGTCGGTAATACCCGTCAAATGATTGAAGCGGTGAATCAGTTCCAGCTGGATCTTGCCTTAATTGAAGGTTCATGTCATTTGCCACAGCTCCAATGTATCCATTGGCGTGATGATGAGCTGGCTGTGTGCTGTGCACCAGACCACCCCCTTGCGCAATTAAACCGTGAACTAACCGCTGAAGATTTCAAATCTGTAGAATGGATTTTGCGTGAAGAAGGTTCAGGTACCCGTGAGGTGTTTGACAATGCCATCTTAAAAGATGTGCCGGATGCCAATATCCGTCTAACACTCGGTCATAATGAGGCGATTTTAAAAATCGTAGCAGGTGGAATCGGTATGTCCTGTATTTCCAAACTTGCGATTGAGCCTTTACGTGAAAAAGGTCAATTGGTGATTCTGGATACACCATTCTGGTCGCTGACTCGTCCTCTATTCATGCTGGTACATCGCCAGAAATATCAGGGTCCAGGTCTGAGAGCCTTTATGAATTTTTGTGAAAGCTAAAATATTAAAAGCACCATAAGGTGCTTTTTTTATGATTTATCAAAACTGACTTTCACATGGTATCCCATCTCCGTCACCATCCATTTTGGTATTTGGACAGTTACGAATAAAAAATAATGCTTCCTCATAAGAACCCATCTGACTACAGTGTTCCCGACCATCGCATTTAAATTGAGAGACAGATGGTGAAGCCGTTTCTGAAGTTTTCGGATTAACGAGGTTACTTTGGCTTCTTAACTCAATGCCGCGATTTTCCAGGTTCTTCCTACCCTGCTCAGATAATCCTTGCATAGGTAGATCACCTTGCGCTGCTCGCTGTTCAGCGACAATTCGTTGCTGCTCTACCATCAGTCCTTCCAGCTTTTGCTGGTTTTGAACTTGGTAGCTTTGGTATTTGTTATAAACAAGAACAGCAAGAATCACCATAATCACCAGTCCTGATATTGTGATTATTTTTGATGTAGTTGATGATTTTTTCTTTTCATAACGTAGAGAAGCTCTGGTTTCAGTATCTCCATGTAGATCATTGTTTTGTGTAACAGGAACTTCTTGCTTAATATCCAAGCGAATAATATGGTTTGCCTTAAACTTTCCATTATCTTCCACAATCAAAAACTTTAATTTTTCCCCCATTTTTGGCGGAATATTTTTATTGGGAAAGTCTTTGACATGGAAAAATAAATCTTTGGATTGCCCTTCGATCTGAATAAAACCAAAACCACGATCTTCGTTATAGGTTTTGATTTTCCCCTCTTGAAACATAATTCGCTCTTATCTTTAATATTTTTTATGATTGTAATCAAAAAGAGACTGAAAATCTTTTGTAAAATTCTCTAAAGCAGAAACATAAAAACTAGAAGTGCATCTTATGGCGGAAGAATAGATCCCTAGTTAAAAGTAAAAAAAATAAAATTTCTGTTTTTATTTATACTTCGCCAAAAATCATAAAACCAACAGCTGATGCCAATGCCAGCCATAGGGTCGGACTAAAGAAAAGTGAATTACGTACAGGAACACCGACTGTGGGTGCCAAGGATTGCAAGGCGACGACTTCTGGCACAAATTCATCCTGCACTTTAATATCCAGACGTACCATGTTGTCTAAGGTCATGCTTTCTTGTTGAGGAATGATTCTAAATTTAAGCCGCTCTCCAATTTGTGGCTCAATTTCAGGCGAAGGTAAATCCTGTAGCTTGAAACTTAACTCTTGAGCTTCCCCTATTAACTCCAAAGTACCCATACCACGTTCGGAATCGTAAGTTTTAATTTTTCCATCCCTAAACATGACATTTATCTCTATAGAATTCATTTAATTTGTATTCTAAGCCAAAGGAAATGTTCAGCATTATTGCTGTTTGGTGGATTTTTTATGTATTGTTTGTCTCTTTGAATATATAAGCGGTGGCATTATAAAAAAGAGGCTCGAAAGCCTCTTTTAAAATGTGACTAAACACGATTTAAGTATGAAGATTATCCATTAACCACGGAAGTTGTTTAACAGTGCCGATGTAATTGATTTATTGTGTGTCGCCACTTTGGTTTTTTTAGCTTTCTTTGAGTTGTCTTCGACACGTTCAATCTTGATCGCTTTGTACTTATCGCCATTTTCAACAACATTAAATTTCACGCGTTCATTACGTTTTGGCTCGCCTTCTGCCGCAGGGAAGTCTGAAATATGGAAGAATACATCTCCCTCAGCGCAGCCAATAAAACCGAAACCTTTGGCAGGGTCATACTGTTTGATTTTGCCCTGATACAATTCATCTTTCATGCTATTGTCCTATCCTGAAAATGCCCTGTCTACATTATATAAAAAAGAGGCTGTAATAGCCCCTTTTTCATCATATTCAAAAATTAGTCTTTTTGAACTGAACCAAAGATTTTATCGCCAGCATCGCCAAGACCTGGAACGATATAACCATTTTCATTTAAACCATTATCGATAGAAGCCGTAAAAATCACGACATCCGGATGCGTAGCTTCTACGCGCTTAATGCCTTCTGGTGCAGCAACCAGAACCATCACACGAATGTCTTTACAGCCGCTGGCTTTCAGTACATCAATTGCAGCCACTAAAGAAGAACCTGTCGCCAACATTGGATCAATGATCATCGCGATACGGTTTTTTACATCTGGAACCAGTTTTTTATAATAGGTACGTGCTTCCAGAGTTTCTTCATCACGCTCTAAACCAAGTACCGATACTTTTGCACTTGGAATCAGGTTCAGGAAACCGTCAAGCATTCCAATACCGGCACGTAAAATTGGCACAACCGTGATTTTTTTACCCGCGATACGGTCAACTGTAACAGCACCATTCCAGCCATCAATGTCATGTTCAACCATTGGCAGGTCTTTAGTTGCTTCATAAGTTAGAAGCATGGTCACTTCTTGAGCTAACTCACGGAAATTCTTGGTACTGATATCTGCACGACGGAGTAAACCAAGCTTATGTCGAATGAGTGGATGACGGATTTCATGGATTGCCACGGGAGAACACCTAAAAGGTTAAAGATAAATTTCCGCTATTATAAAGGCTTTTATTGATTTGTATAAATAAAAAAGCCCCCAATCATGGAGGCTTTTTTGTAATAACGTCAATCTTTGCAGATATTAGTTAAAACCACTTTGAACCAAAGTGAAAATGAACTGTTGCAATTCAGGTGACATGGCAAAGAATGCATATTTAGATACTGCAATCACTGGATCTGGGTAGACACCGATCACAAGTACCGCAAGCGCAGCAAGAAGTACCATGATACCACCGACTTTTTGACCCCAATGATTCACCGCATCTAGACGTGGTGTTTCAGGTGGGGTCATGTAAAGCACAACCATCACACGTAGGTAGTAGTACAGACCGATACCAGAACCCAGGATGACCATAGCAGTCAGGAACCAGGCTTCGCCTGCAACCGCAGTTTTAATCACCAGGAACTTACCGATAAAGCCGGCAGTTAAAGGAATACCTGCAAGAGACAGCATCATCACTGTCAATACAGCAGTCAATACTGGACGGCGCCAGAACAGGCCACGGTATTCAGCCAGACTACCCGCCTCATCCGTATTGTTATACGGACTAGACATCAGCGTAACAACACCGAACGCACCGATCGTGGTTAATACATAAGTAATCACGTAGACGTTTACACTTTCAAAAGTCGCGAAACCTTGAACTTGTAAGAAATCCGTATTACGTGAACTGACGATGGCAACCAGCAAATAACCAAAGTGTGCAATTGAAGAGTATGCCAAGATACGTTTCAAGTTCACTTGGCGAACCGCCAGCAAGTTACCTGCAAGGATAGACAGAACTGCAATAATTGAGATGATCGTGACGAAGCTGTCTGCCAGAATTAGACCCGAAGACAACGCATAACGAACAAACAGACCAATCATCGCCACTTTTGCAACTGTCGCAAGGAAAGTCGCGATTGGCGCTGGTGCACCAGCGTATACGTCTGGTGTCCATTTGTGGAATGGTGCAAGCGATAATTTAAATGCCACAGCAAATACAATTAAAGCCAGACCAATCACGACAGCCGGTTGACTGAATACGGTAAACAGTTTGCCTGGTTCAGCAACGAAACTTAAAGTACCTGTATATGCATAAATATATGCCATACCCATGAGCAGCATTGCAGACGCAGTTGCTGAAAGCACCAGATATTTCACACCCGCTTCAAGCGATTGAGAACGTTGATGTGTATATGCCAACAAGCCATATACAGGAATCGACATTAACTCAAGGCTAATAAAGAATGATGCATAGTGTGAGCTAGCTACCATTAGCATGGCACCCGCAACGGATGTCAGCATCAGGATATACAGCTCTTCACGGTTATCTTTATAGGTTTCGATATACGCGTGAGATAGCGTTGCACATGCAAGTGCAGCAACCAGGATCACAAACTGGTACAGCATCGTAAATGGATCTACGATGAACAGATTCATCACGTTGGCAGGTGCAAATACGCCCGCCAACAAAACGAAAATGATATAGAACGCAGCAAGGTTTAAACCAATCACCGTGGTGGTAGCCACTAGGTTATGGTTACGCTTGATTGCGGTCAGCAACATCACGACGATCGCAGTTAACGACACGATCATCACAGGTGCTAGAGGCATAAGCTCAGAAAAAGACATTGTGAAGTTCATGGCTTATTGGATCTCCACATTTTCAAGTTGAGTCGTTACTTGATCAGCAACTTCAACCACTTCTTGAACTGGAATGTAGCTATTCGCTAACCACGCCATGCTTGAGTTAGAAACGTCAAGGAAGCTTTGTGGATATAGACCAAGCCAAAGTAGACCAAACGCACAGATCAACAATAATGCGATTTCACGTGCATTTAGATCTTTTAATGGATTTGTATAGTGCTGCTGTTGCGCTTCATTTGGTACACCAAACAGGGCTTTGTGAATCAGGATCAGACCGTACAGACCCGCAAATACCAAGCTGATTGCCGCAAGAATGGTAAACGCCGGGAATTTCGCATAAGCACCCATCAGGATCAGGAACTCACCAATGAAGTTACCTAGACCTGGAATACCAACCAACGCCGCAACGAAGAACATCAGGAAGAATGCAAGATACGGGAATTGACCACGCATACCACCCATCAAACGCATATCACGCGTATGCAAACGCTCATATACCTGACCACACATAATGAACAGTGCAGCAGATGAAATACCATGTGCCAACATCATGATCATCAGACCTTGGAAGGTCAGGATGTTACCTGCGTAGATCGCAAGTAAAACGAAGCCCATGTGTGAAATAGAGGTATAAGCCAACAGGCGTTTCATGTCGGTTTGCTGGAAAGCACACCAAGCACCGTAGAAAATACCGATTAAACCAAGAATGATTGCGAAGTCTGCAAACTGTGCAGACGCTGCCGGGAAGAACGGAATCACGAAACGTAATAAACCGTACGCCGCAGTCTTAATCAAGATACCTGCAAGATCGACAGAACCCGCTGTTGGTGCTTGCGCATGCGCATCTGGTAACCAGCCGTGTAATGGGAAAACTGGAAGTTTTACCGCAAAACCGATGAATAAACAGATCATGAATGCATAAGCCACCGCTGGCGCCTGAGCGTCAAGCGTATTCGCCACACCTAATAGATAGTTGTAGTCGAAACGGATTTCGCCAGTCATGGTATAGCCCACAGTCACCAGACCAAGGATACCAATCAGCATCACCAAACCGGCAACCTGCGTGTAAATGAAGAACTTGTTAGCTGCATAAACACGTGACTTGCCCTCTGCCCCTTTATGACCCCAAAGGGCAATCAGGAAGTAGATCGGCACTAGCATCATCTCCCAGAAGAAGAAGAACAGGAATAAGTCAATCGCCAGAAACACACCGATGACACCACCTAAAGACCATAAAAGGTTCAAGTGGAAGAAACCAACGTTCTTTTGAATCTCGCCCCATGAACAGCCTACTGCCAATACACCCAGGAGTGCAGTCAAGCCAACCATAAGAAGTGATAAACCATCCACTGCTAAGTGAATGTTAATGCCCAGGGTTTGAATCCAAGGCAATTTGAATTCGGCAGCCCACGAAGGTGTAGCACCGCCTAATTCATAGTTGTAAGTACCAGTCTGCCAAAGGACTATGGTCAAGACCAACGTCACCAGCATACCGATCAGCGCGATATAACGCGGCAAGTGTTGGTCGAGTTTATCGACCAACCAGCATATGAAACCTGCAATGAACGGAATGAGGATCAGAGCCGGCAAAATAATATTGTTTGGAGCTTCCATTTTATTTCCCCACGACCTGAATCACGATCAAGATCATCAGTAGGACAACGACACCGAGCCCCATACTAGATGCATATTCACGCAGTGAACCGGTTTGACGTGAACTTGTAAAGCTGTGACCACCTTTAACAAGTGCAGGAAGTACCAGCCATAGGCCATCAATTGGATCACGACCAAAGATTTTCGCGAACAATAAATATGGCTTCACGAAAATGATGTCATACAGCGTATCGAAACCTAATGCATTACGGCAGATATTGACCAGGCCAGCACCTACAGAAGTGGCTGCAAAACGTTTGACTGCATTGTAAGCAAAAGCGAACAACACAACACCCACTGCAAGACCTGTTAACGCAACAGCGATTGCGATGTATTCAGCACCATGTGCACCTGCTTCAAGCGCTTCAGGAATAATGAAGGCTGGAATTTGTGCAGCATCCAGAATGCTCATTACCGGTGCTTTTAGTACGATCGCCAGACCTGTTGAAAGTACAGCAAGAATCGCCAGTGGCGCCCAGTATGTTGCACCTTTGATTTCATGATAAGGCGTGTTTTCTTTACCGAAGAATACAACCCAAATTAAACGGAATGTATAAATAGAGGTTAAGAATGCACCTGCAACACCGACCCAGTACAGCGTGTTATACACTGGTAAACCAGCAATATGACTTTGCGTCCAGACTGCAGCAAGAATCGCATCTTTTGAGAAGAAACCAATCGTCAGGAATGGAATCGCTGCCAATGCACCGCCACCAATCGCGAAACATGCAAACAGGAATTTGTTCTTGTAGAACAGACCGCCCATCTTGAAGATGTTTTGTTCGTGATGATAAGCCAGAATCACTGCACCAGACGACAAGAACAAGAGTGCCTTGAAGAATGCGTGAGTCAGCATATGGAACAGACCTGCCTGGTATGCTTCAGCACCTACCGCCATAAACATATAACCGAGCTGACTCATGGTTGAGTATGCCAGAATACGTTTGATGTCGGTTTGAACCAGTGCAGCAAAACCAGCCACAAGCAAGGTCACCGCACCTGTGATCGAAATAAATACCATCACTTCTGGTGCAAGTTCAAAGACTGCGAACAGACGGCAGCACAGGTAAACACCGGCTGTTACCATTGTTGCAGCATGGATCAATGCAGAAACAGGTGTCGGACCTGCCATCGCATCGGCTAACCATGTTTGTAACGGGATCTGTGCAGATTTACCTGCCGCACCCAAGAATAAGAGCAATGCTGTCCAGATGGTCAATGAAGAACTTTGCGTCATTACAGTCGCCGCATTTTCGACGATGTACTGAATGTTCAAGGTACCGAATTGCTGGAAGATCAGGAACATGGCAATCAGCAGGAATACGTCACCAATACGGGTCACAGTAAATGCCTTGATTGCCGCCAGACCGTTTGCCGGGTTCTGGTAGTAATAACCGATCAACAGGTATGAACACAGACCTACGCCTTCCCAACCCAAGAATAACAACGCCAGGTTGTCACCCAATACCAGCAATAACATGCTGGCAACGAACAGGTTGAAGTAAGAGAAGAAACGTGCAAAGTCTTCTTCACCGCGCATATACCATGATGCAAAGATGTGAATTAAGAAACCCACACCAGTGACCATGCCCAGCATCAATAAAGACAAGCCATCCAGCTGCAAGCTGATGCCCGGAGCAAAACTGCCAACATTGAACCAAGTCCAAAGATGTTGTACTACTGCAGTTGAACCATTATTCACAAAGTCCATACCTGCAATCAGTGCGAACAGTGCAGATAAACCGACTGCACCCACACCAATCATCGCTGCAACAGATTCCGGAAGCTTGTTGCGCCCCGCCGCTAACAGGACAAAACCAATGAGCGGAAATAAAATTGTTAGATATAAATAACTCATCCGCGCATCTCACTAGCAGCATCCACATCCAGGTGATGGAAGCGATGATAGAACTGAAGGACGATCGCAAGACCAATACAAGCCTCTGCCGCAGCAAGCGTCAGGATCAGGATAAACATGATCTGACCATCTGGCTGTGCCCATGCACTGCCCGCCAGGACGAACGCTAAAGCAGCAGCGTTCATCATGATTTCAAGGCTCATTAAAATAAATAGTAGGTTGCGTCGCACCATTACACCGTAAAAACCCAGTGCAAAGAGAATAGATGCAACGATCAAACCATGCTCTAAAGGGATGTTGCCCATTATTCTTTTTCCTCTTCTGCATCTGGTTCACGTTTACCCAAATGGAATGCAGCTACCAAGGCAGCAAGCAATAACATCGCGGCAACTTCAACCAACAACAAGTATTGCGTAAAGAGTGCTTGACCCACTGCTTTCGGGCCCACCATTTCTGTACCCATTACCAGTGAAGCTTGTGTGTAATCAGAGTTTAATACCCATACCAGCACCAAACCGATCAGGAAGCTCATCAACGCCGGATAAGCCCAAGCCGATGAAGTCAACCATTTACGTTCTTGTTCAACGGTCTGCTCACCCAGGTTCAGCATCATTACCACGAACACGAACAACACCATGATCGCGCCCGCATAAACGATCACTTCCAGCGCACCAGCGAATGGCGCACCGACGATCAGGAACATGCCTGCGACTGCAAGCAATGACACGATCAGGCTTAATAAAGCATGTACCGGATTCGCGTTAGTAACAACGCGAACCGTAGAGACAATGGCCACGAGGGCCATTAAATAAAATGGCCACATCATGGTAATAGACTCCGTACATCAACAGGTGCACTTTCACGCTGTGCTTGACCTTTGTCCTTGCCTGCAACTGCCATACCGGTTACACGGTAGAAGTTATAGTCAGGATATTTACCAGGACCAGAAATCAGCAGGTGTTCTTTTTCATAGACCAAGTCCTGACGAACATATTCGCCAAGCTCGAAGTCCGGGGTCATCTGAATCGCAGTGGTTGGACACGCTTCTTCACACATACCGCAGAAAATACAACGCGAGAAGTTGATACGGAAAAATTCCGGATACCAGCGACCATCTTCACGTTCTGCTTTTTGTAGTGAAATACAGCCTACCGGACAGGCAACCGCACACAGGTTACATGCCACACAGCGTTCTTCGCCATCAGGGTCGCGCGTCAATACGATACGACCACGGAAGCGTGGTGGCACGATTTCTTCGGCCGGCACTTCCGGATATAAAATGGTGTCACGTTTACGTGTTGCGTGGCTGAACACCATCCACAACGAACGAACGATTGACCCGAATCCAGCTAGAAATTTAAACATTTTGTTCTCCCTGCTGTCTTAGGCCTGATTCATCAGAATCACAGCACCAGTTACCAAAAGGTTAACCAACGCCAATGGCAAGCAAATTTTCCAACCAAAGTTCATCACCTGGTCATAACGTGGACGCATTAATGAACCACGCGCCAGTACAAACATCATTACAAAGAATGCTGTTTTGATAATGAACCAGAATGCTGCTGGAAGGAACGGAATATCAAGGTTGAATGGCGCAAGCCAGCCACCGAAGAATAACGTCACGATCAATGCAGAGATCAGTACCACGTTGACGTATTCCGCAACGAAGAACATCCCCCACTTCATACCGCCGTATTCAACATGGTAACCTTCTGCCAGTTCCTGTTCTGCTTCTGGTTGGTCAAATGGATGACGATGCGTTACCGCAACACCCGCAACCACGAAGATCAGGAAGCCAAGGAACTGAGGAATCACAAACCAGACATCTTTTTGCGCTTCAACGATTTCACGCATGTTGAATGAACCGGCAATTGCCACTACACCCATCAGCGAGATACCCAAGAACACTTCATACGAAATGGTTTGAGCTGCAGAACGTAAACCGCCCAGTAAGGCATATTTGTTGTTTGATGACCAGCCACCGAACAGGACTGCATAAACTGCAATACCCGCCATTGCCATAAAGAACAACAAGCCGATGTTCATGTCTGCTACACCTAAATAAGGTGATACAGGAATAACCATGAACGACAGCACCGCAGTTGCCATCGCAACTGCTGGCGCCATACGGAACGTCAATTTGTCAGCAAACTTAGGCGTCCAGTCTTCCTTGAACATGATTTTCAGCATGTCGGCAACAATCTGGAACATACCGCCCGGACCAACACGGTTGGGACCGTAACGGTCTTGCCACAAGCCGAGTAAACGACGTTCAATAAAAGACATCAACGCAGCGATCAGCACTACAACCAGCAAGATCACAATCGCTTGAATGACTGAATAGGCAATTGGCCAGTTTTCAGCCCACAGCGGCGTTTGACGGATTAATTCTTGTTCCATGAATTACACTCCTACCGCGACTGAAACAGGCTCTGCAAGAGATACCGTCGGTGCCAGACCGATTGGGTAGCCAATATAACCTGTCGGTAAATATTCAATCACTTGAACTGGAAGAACGATTGACGTCTCACCTGCTTTCACCGTGATTGTCTGACCGTCTTGAACATTTAAGCGCGCTGCATCCTGCTCACCCACTGCAAATACCGCTTCAGGAATACGTGTTTCCATCGCTGGTGTTTTTACGGTGAATTCACCTGAACCAAAGATATGGTGCATTGGTACCAGACGGAAGCTTTCAGCATTGACCAGAACAGGTGCCGGTGCAACGAATGTACGTGCTGGACGTTTTGCCAAACGGTCGAATAAACGAACGCCTGAATCACCACCTTTGAGTGAACCACCCACAGTTTCCTGGAACTTGTTCCAAGCTTGTGGCGAGTTCCAGCCTGCAGACCATGCAAATGGAACCAGTGGAGATGGCGTCTGGTCTCCTACATAACCTTCCATCGAGAACGTTAATGCAGAGTCTTTATCTGTAGGCTGTTTCGGCTCATGTACAGACAATGGCGAACGCATTGAAGTACGACCTGAGTAACGACGTGGTTCACGTGCCACTTTCAAACCATGTACACGGAAGCCCGCATCAGGTGCAACATCCAGAATGCCCTCAAGCGCAGGAACGTTCTTCGCCACTGACTCGATTACGTCATCCAGTAAAGTCCAAGAAATCGCTTTGCCTTTTACGCCTGTTTCCAGAGCGTGTAACCAGCGCCAAGATTCCTTGATCGCCAATTCAGGATTGTAGTAGCTTGGGTCATACACTTGGTAGAAACGTTGTGCACGGCCTTCTTGAGAAACGACAGTACCATCACCTTCAGCAAACGAAGCGGCAGAAAGTACGATGTCGGCTTTCTTCACAGTTTCAGTTTCAGAGTGATCCAGAACGATCACTTCTTTGCCTGCAAGTGCGGCATCCACTTGTGCAGCAGGAAGACGACGGTAAAGGTCGTTTTCAACCACAATCACAGTATCGTAATCTTGTGCAAATGCTTGCTCTAGGCTTTGACCACCCAAGATCGCCATACCCATCGAGTTCACTTCAGGAACCGTCAAGGTCAGACCTGCATTACCCAGATTCTGTGCAACTTGTGCAGCAGCTTCCATAATGGCAGGATCTTGCAAGCTTGTACCCGAGATGATCAGTGGTTTCTTCGCAGCTTTTAAAGTGTCTGCAATGGTTTGTGAAAATGCTTTGGCATCGTCATCTAAACCAAGAATCGTTTCACCCGCAACTGCTGCAGCAACTGCAAAACCTAAACGCGCGATATCGTTTGGAGAAGCAACCACTTCACCTTCAGCAACATCAGACAAACGGGTTTGTGTCGCAGCCAGGATGTAAATCGGAGATTTTGCATTTTGGGCAATACGTTGTACCGGTTCAGCCAACCATTCTTGCGTACGGCGCTCTGCCGCCATCTCTTTGCCTTTATTTTTCGCAGCCTGGCGAACAGATAAAGCCATACGAGGCGCGGTTTGGGTCAGGTCTTCACCAAGAATTAACACAGCATCGTAGCTTTCAATTTCACGCATGTTCGGGTTGTAAACACCCTCGGTTTGCATGATTGAAGCTGCTAATTCAACCAGGTTTTGCTCTTTTTGAGATAGACCTGTTGAGAAGTTCTCTTGACCCACCAACTCACGAAGTGCGAAGTTTGATTCAAGTGATGCACGCGGTGAACCAATACCCAATACTTTTTTGCCCTGGATATTTGCAATGACCGTGTCTAGTGCTGCATCTACTGAAACAGTTTCAACAGTTGCACCTTGACGGAATTGTGGTTGACGCGGACGGTCTTCACGGTTCACATAACCTGTACCGAAACGGCCTTTGTCGCATAGGAAGTACTGGTTGACTTCACCGTTATAACGGTTTTCTACGCGGCGAAGTTCGCCATAACGCTCACCCGGAGAGATGTTACAACCTGAAGAACAGCCATGACATACGCTAGGCGCATACTGCATGTCCCATTTACGGTTATAGCGTGCTGAGTGAGTCTTATCGGTGAATACACCAGTCGGACATACTTCAGTCAGGTTACCCGAGAATTCAGATTCCAAAGTGCCTGATTCTGGACGGCCGAAATACACACGTGATGCATTGGCATATACGCCAAAGTCAGTACCGCCAGCATAATCTTTGTAGTAACGCACACAACGGTAACATGCGATACAACGGTTCATCTCGTGCGCAATAAACGAACCAAGTTCCTGGTTGTAATGCGTACGCTTAGTGAAACGGTAGCGACGACGGTCATGCTGTGTCATTACTGTCATATCTTGCAGGTGACAGTGACCACCCTCTTCACAGACTGGACAGTCGTGCGGGTGGTTGGTCATCAAGAATTCAACAATCGAAGCACGAAAATCTTTTGCTTCTTTGTCTTCAATCGAGATATAGGTATTGTCAGACGCAGGCGTCATACATGACATGACCAAACGGCCACGCGTATCTTCTGGATTCGCGTATTGGGTCACAGCACATTGACGGCAAGAGCCGACAGAACCTAAGGATGGATGCCAACAAAAGTATGGGATGTCGATGCCCAGACTCAAACATGCTTGTAGCAAGTTCTCTGAGCCGTTGACTTCATACGATTTGCCATCGACATGAATTGTAGCCATAGTCGAATTCCTTAAGCTTGTTCTACGTTGCTGGTTTGAGCGGCGGCATTCACAACCTTCGCTTCAAATTCGCCACGGAAATATTTGAGTGCGCCCATAAGCGGCTCCATTGCACCCGGTGCGTGGGCACAGAAAGTTTTACCAATCCAAAGCTTACGAGTCAGTTCTTGTAAGTGATCGATATCTTCTTTCTTACCTGTGCCATCTTCCAGTGCTTTCAGCGCTTTCACAGCCCAAGGTAAGCCATCACGGCAAGGCGTACAGAAACCACATGATTCGCGTGCAAAGAATTCTTCGAGGTTACGTGTCGCTGAAACCATACATTGGGTTTCATCTACCACCATCAACAAACAAGTCCCTAAACGCGAACCTGCCTTCATGATGCTTTCCGCATCCATAGGAAGATCAATATGCTCGGCAGCCAGGAAGTCAGTTGATGCACCGCCCGGTAACCATGCTTTCAGTTTCAAACCGTCGCGCATACCACCAGCATGTTCTTCAATCACTTCACGTGCTGTCGTACCAAATGGAAGCTCCCATAGACCCGGGAATTTTACCTTACCTGATGCACCATAAATCTTGGTGCCTGGATCTTTCGACTTACCCGCAGACAAGTTGATATACCATTCAGGACCACGCAGCATGATGGCTGGTAAGTTGTTGTAGGTCTCTACGTTGTTGACAATCGTAGGACGACCCCAAGCACCTGCAACTTGCGGGAATGGCGGTTTAGTACGCGGGTTGGCACGGCGACCTTCTAGCGAGTTAATCAATGCAGTTTCTTCACCGCAGATATAACGACCCGCACCGGTATGCACGTGTAACTCGAAGTTCCAGCCTGTACCAAGGATGTTATCCCCTAAGTAACCTTTGGCACGAACTTGCTCAAGTGCTTCATTTAAGTACTGAGCAGCTTCAATGTACTCGCCACGGATAAAGATATAACCGTGTGTTGCTTCAAGCGTATAGCCTGCAATCAGCATGCCTTCGATCAATTGATGCGGAAGATCTTCCATCAACAAACGGTCTTTAAAGGTACCTGGTTCCATCTCATCGGCATTACAAATCAGGTAACGTGGACCTGAGTTGTCGTTTGGCGCCATCAAAGACCATTTGATACCTGCCGGGAAGCCTGCACCACCACGACCTTTTACAGTCGCTGCCTTAACCACTTCCAATACATCTTTAGGCGACATAGACAGGGCTTTTTTAAAGCCTGCATAACCTTCCAGCGCTTCGTAATCATCTGCATTACGTACGTTGGCCTGCTTGCTTAAACGCCATGTTAATGGATGCGTTTCCGGGTTACCGTCGCCATAAATTGGTTTTGGTTCAGTATTCATACATACTTCTCCAACAGCTGTTTCACCGAAGTCACTTCAACCAGACCGTGCGTGTCTTCATCAATCATTAAGGTTGGACCTTTGTCACAGTTGCCCAGACAGCAAATTGGCAGCAAAGTGAAACGACCATCTGCAGTCGTTTGACCAAAAGAAATGCCTAATTCGCGCTGGAATGCTTCTGCCAAAGTTTCCGCACCCATCAGGAAACACGCAATCGAATCACATAACAAAATTACGTGACGACCGACCGGCTGACGGTAAATACGGTTATAGAACGTTGCCACACCTTCAAGGTCTGCAACGCTCATGCTGAGCATTTGTGCGATGGCATTCATTTGCGCATCATCTACCCAGCCATTACGGCGTTGTACACACTTCAGCGCATCTAGACACGCTGCACGTGGGTATGGGTAGTGCCCCATGTGATGTTCGATATCGTGAATTTCGTCCGCAGTCAAAATTCCTTCAACATTCACACGTGGCTTTTTATCAGTCAAAATCATCATAATGCGTTTACCCCTTAGCGATCCACGTCAGCCATTACGACGTCAATGGTCGCTAAATAAATGATTAAGTCAGACATTAAGCTGCCGTTAATCACAGAAGGCATTTGCTGTAAATGCGTGAAGGTTGGTGTACGGATACGGGTACGGTAACTCATAGTTGACTTGTCTGAAGTCAAGTAGTAGTTCGACGCGCCTTTCACCACTTCCGCCATCACAGATGCTTCACCCGCCGGCATTACAGGACCCCAAGATACGCTCAGGAAGTGCGTAATCAAGGTTTCAATATCTTGTAATGTCTTGTCTTTTGGTGGTGGAACAGCCAGTGGATGGTCTGCTTTGTACGCACCAGACGGCATATTATCTAAACATTGTTTGATAATTTTCAGTGATTCTTCGATTTCACGGTAGTGAACGATGACACGTGCATAGGCATCGCCTTCGTACTCAACCGGCACTTCAAAGTCGTAATTTTCATAACCGCTATATGGACGGTATTTACGTACGTCAAAGTCGATACCTGTAGCGCGTAGACCTGTACCTGTTACACCCCAAGCCAATGCAGATTTTGCATCATATTGCGCAACATTACGGGTACGACCCACAAACACCGAGTTTTTCAGCGCTGCAGTATGATATTCCTTCAAACGTTTCGGCATCCAGTCCAAAATTTCACGGATCAGGTGCTGCCAGTTGTTTGGAAGGTCATGTGCGGTACCACCGATACGGAACCATGCCGGATGCATACGATAACCGGTGATCGCTTCAATCGCGTCATAGATTTTCTGACGGTCAGCAAACATGTAGAAGACTGGCGTCATACCACCGGCATCTTGAATCGCAGTACCAATGAACAACAAGTGGTTATTGATACGGAACAGTTCAGACATCATCACGCGGATACATTGCGCACGGTCAGGTACAGTAATACCGGCCATTTGCTCTACGCCAAGTACGTAAGGCATGTTTTGCGCACAACCACCGAGGTAGTCGACACGGTCTGTATACGGAATGAATGAATGCCAGGTTTGACGTTCAGCCATCTTTTCCACACCACGGTGGTGATAACCGATATCAGGCACACAGTCTTTGACTTCTTCACCATCCAGCTGCAAGATCACACGGAACGCACCGTGCGCAGATGGATGGTTCGGACCCAAGTTCAGGAACATAAAGTCTTCATCGGCATTGCCACGCTTCATACCCCAATCTTCAGGGACGAAACGAAGATGTTCCTGCTCATAGTCCTGTTTGGCTTTATCTTGCAAATACGGCGTATATTCGGTCGCACGTGCAGAATATTCTTTACGTAGCGGATGACCTTCCCAATAGGTTGGCAACAAGATACGACGGAGCATTGGATGCCCTTCGAAATTGATCCCGAACATATCGTAAGCTTCACGTTCGTACCAGTTGGCATTTGGCCAAATATTGGTTGCCGTCGGAAGATTCAAATCGCTTTCTGCTAAGGCAACTTTAATACGAATGTCAGTATTACGCTCGAGCGACAACAAGTGATAGAACACTGTGAAGTCAGACGCAGGTAAACCGTCGCGGTGCGTACGCAGACGCTCATCTACCGCTGACAAGTCGAACAACATCACGTAAGGACGTGACACTGTACGCAAGAACATTAAAACTTCTTGTACACGTGCGCGCTCAACCCAGACTGTCGGGAAATCCTCGAAAGTCGTTTGCACAAAGAAGTTCTCACCAAATTTGGTTTTGAGTTCTTCAATAATGGCAAATGCTGGGCGTGAATCAACAGGCGTTGATTCTGGCATAGCAATGTCAGTTTCAGCCATTGGCTTGGCTTCCTATTTAATACAAATTCAGTCAACCTAAACGACAATTACACCCATAGCGGGTGCACAACAAAACAACCTGTCGTTTAAATTATTTAATTTCATCCATAGAGCGTAAGTTCTTCACAGCAACACGCTGGTCTTTCTTACGGTCACGTTCCGGCATCATCTTTGGCTTATACACTGGCTTAAGATCATCACCGATCACCGCAGAAAGCGGACGACGCTCTAGTTGAATCTGGTCTTGCAACAGCATCAATGCCTGAATCAAAGCTTCAGGACGTGGTGGGCAACCTGGAATATACACATCGACCGGGATGATTTTATCCACACCTTGTACGACTGAATAAATATCGTACATACCACCTGAGTTGGCACATGCACCCATTGAAATGACCCATTTTGGTTCAAGCATCTGTTCGTACAGACGCTGAATTACTGGCGCCATTTTTACGAAGCAAGTACCCGCTACAATCATTAAGTCCGCCTGACGCGGTGAAGCACGGATAACCTCGGCACCAAAACGTGACAAGTCATGCACGCCGGTCAAGGTCGTTGCATATTCTACGTAGCAGCAAGATGTACCAAAGTTAAATGGCCAAACTGAGTTTTTACGACCCCAGTTGACTGCTGTATGTACCACATCCTCTAAGCGAGTCATGAATACATTTTTATTCACTTCTTCTTCTAGCAACGGATCTTCTACAACAATACGTTCCTGAAGTGGATATTGGTCAGCATTCGGATTCGCACGGGTTAATGTATATTTCATCCCGTCTTACTCCTTATCAGATAATTGAGTTTGTGACTTTTTCACAAAACCAGATGATTGAGCCGGGATTTGACCCGTTGGATCCATCACCAATTCTTCAATCGAGTTGAAGCGCGTAATTTCTGCAAGATCCATATTTGGCGAACCAATCTTAGCTTTAATTCCTGCTGCCTTACGTCTGTCTGAAGGTGCCCAATTGAGTGCGCCTGTCGATAATTCGTAAATCAAACCAACAAGTAAAACTATGATAAAGATAGCTGCAGTTGCAAAACCAATCCAACCTACCTCACGAACAGAAACTGCCCATGCATATAGATAAAGTGCTTCTAAATCAAACACCACAAAGAAAATTGCAACTAAATAGAACTTTGCAGACAAGCGGATACGAGCTCCACCTGCGCTAACTACACCTGACTCAAACTGCTCCTGCTTGGCACGGCCCCATGATTTACCCCCGAGGAGTAATGGGACAGTCAGCATAAAGACGCATAAAAATGTAACGCCGATCACGAAGGCAATAATTGCCCATTCGTATGGAGTAATAGCACTCATGCGGGGATAACTCCTGGCAGGCCTATTTGTTAACAAAGAATGTATGTATTGGCCTTCAAATACACCAAACACAAAATTAATCCCGCCAATTGTACCTGATTTTGGATTTCACTTGCTAGTTTATAAGCCTTAGTCTTTGGGATGATTTTTTAGACATTTCAGCATTTAATTTGACTTTAATCATTCAGAATTCGTTTTAATCGTTTTCCCAAATTAAATTTTAATTATCTATTAATTTTTCTATAAATAGCGCTGCCAGAAAATAGACTGATCGATGAGCTGCTTTTCTCGCCCACCCATTTAGATATAGTCCTTTTCACTATTGAATCCAAGTTAAATCGGATAAAAACTTATTTTAACAACTATTTTTTCTTTCAAACCAATTGATTTAACTTGATATTTAATGTGATTTTTTATATTTAACTGTTGCTTTACCCCCTGCAGCTACTTGGTAATCTTGGATTGGCAATTGTGTCTTTTTGCAACATGCTCAACGGACTGATTCAGAATATGTTATTTCTATTTCTAAACCACATCATGACATTAATAAAGTAACAATAAGGAGTCCTTGCATGTCTCTACGCTTTTCCCATCGACCTAATTATTTTTTATTTGCTCAATTACTGGTTCGCCATATAGAAAATTACATCCAGAAAAATCCCAACATAAGCCAGGCAGCTTTTGACTTACGTGACATCCATGCACTTTTTCAAGAGGACCATGCTTCTTCCAGCATCAATCTGGATGGCATTATGAATATCGCTGACGAATATAAAGTCGAAACCTTATCAGGCGACCAAAAACTGATTCAGCGTTATAACGTCGATGCGAAAAACACCAAACTGTTGATCGACTTTAACCCTGAAGCGCTACAAAGCTTAAAAGAGGGCAAATCACTCATTGAACCTGATGCGACCATTCAGGAATAAAATCTCTTCCAATAAAAAACGATGCTGATGCATCGTTTTTTTATGACCAAAATCATTTACACAATATCAAGCTAAATGATCACTCGCTTCCTCTGGCTTTTTTTCCAGCATTTTGCGCTTACTCTTCTTGACATAACGTTGTGCCGGCCAGGTCATGGTAAAACGCGCACCACCCAGCGTCGGACTTTGATCCACCTTAATCGTGCCACCAAACCAGTACGCAATCCGGCTGACAATCGACAAACCTAAACCATAACCACCCGACGCACGGGTACGGCTATCATCCAGTCGGGCAAAGGCTTCAAAAATGCGGGCACGATCTATTTCTGGAATCCCCGGCCCGTCATCTTCAACGCAAACATAGGCCTGACCATCCTGATCCAGACCGCCGCTAATCAAAATTTTATTATCGCAATAACGTACAGCATTGCCGACCAGATTCTGAATTACACGATGCAGATAACGACGCTCCGCCTCTACTGTGACCGCAACAGGCATTGGATGTAATTCGATGATTTTCTGGGTTTTCAGCGCTTCAGTTTCTTGTGCCACCTGATTCAGTACGTCATACAGATCGATTTGCTCAAACTCAATCGACGGCATGCCCTGTTCCAGTTTGGCATAGGTCATGATCTCATCAATCAAGGTATTCAGCGCTTCAATATCTTTATCAATCTGTTCAACCTGTTGCAGACGATAATCGTAGTCATCTTCATCCGCCATCATTTCCACACCAAAGCGGATTCGTGCCACCGGTGTACGCAACTCATGCGACACCGCACGCATCAACTCACGCTGCGCTTCGATCAAACGCTGGATATGATCTGACATATTGTTATAGCTAGACGCCAGTGTAGACATCTCGTCACTGCCTTCCACAGGAAGACGCAATGACATATTACCCGATTTCATTTTGTTTAAGGCATAGCTGACTTCACGCAACTTACGCTGCATCGGAACCAGAAGACCATAAACACCCAGACTCAACACAAAAAGGCTTAATAAGGTAATACCGGTCGCCAACTGGAATGGCATCCAGTTAAACAAGGGTACCGGCCCCATGACCAATACTTGCGAAGTCGAACCAGGAATCGGTGAAATAATTGAAATCGTGGTGCCACGAATAGAGGCATTATCGCGGTATAAAATGATGCTATGATCCAGACGCAGACGTCCGATTTGCTCGGAGTCTAAAGGTAGATTCTGGACGTTTTCGATGGAAACCGGATAAGAAAAATAATCCTGAATACGAGCCAGGTATTCTTTTTCCTGACCTGGATAGTAGACCAGATAATCCAGGATAAAGACTGGTAAGGCCTTCATCTGGCGCTCAGTAATGCTGTCGGCCTTAATATAAAGGTAATGACCCGGGTCATCACGCAGCCCTACCACAATATAGGCAATACCGGACTCGGCATCCCAACGCACCACCGCTTTTCGTTCGGCAATACGGCGCCCTTCAGCACGGGTAATGTCGACCTTGCTGGCTTCTACATAGTGAATGGGCAATTCCAGCAAATCGGAGGCATCAGAAACCCAATCCATTTTTTGCTGGAGATTTGGCTGGCGTGCAACCCCCTCACTGATGATATATGCCATACCATCAGTCAGGGATTCACGATATTCTTGCGCACGCTGATAGTTGATAATCTGTACCAACAAATAGCCGAACACCGCCACCAAGACGACAAGAATGACGAGTCCTGCGTATATACGCAAAAATATACTGTGTTTAAACACCTATAATTTATCCTGCTTGTTCAAGCAACAAACCACATTTGCTTAAAGACCATTGGTCTCTTTAACAAAAAGATAACCCTTACTACGTACTGTTTTAATACGCTTCGGATTTTCTGGATCGTCACCGATTTTTGGACGGATACGAGAAATACGCACATCGATTGAACGGTCTTGGCCATCATATTCGATACCACGTAAACGCTCGAAAATATCTTCGCGAGAGAGAATACGGCCAGCATTCGATGCAAGCAACCATAACAGGTCATATTCTGCGCTGGTAAAATCAACCAGATCGCCATTTAAGGTCACTGAACGGCCGCCATTATCGATGACCAGATCATCAAATTCGATGCGCTGTGCCACTTCATCTTCAGGCACCTTGTCCGTACGACGCAACAATGCACGAATACGTGCCAGCAATACACGCGGCTGAACAGGCTTAGCGACATAGTCATCTGCACCCATTTCCAGACCTAAAACCTGATCCATGTCTTCAGTACGCGCAGTCAACATCAAAATCGGCTGATGATAATGTGGACGCACTTCACGGCAAATGGTCAAGCCATCAGCACCTGGTAACATTACATCCAGCACCACCATATCTGGCTGCTCGGCAATAATCCGACGAATGGCACGGTTACCATCCGGCTCTACCCCCACCTCAAGTCCGTTACGAATGAGGTATTCTTGCGTTAAACGAGCAAGACGCTCGTCATCTTCAACAATTAAAATCTTGGGTAACTTTTCTTCTTGGCTCATGTATTGCCCCTTATTTGGTGGATCTACGCTATAGGCGTATCCTTTTGAAATCCAATAGATACGTTTTTAATATGCTTGCAATATACACACGTTTACATTGTAAACAAGATAGCGTTCACCAAACTGATACATCAAAATAGCATTTTGTAATATTTTATCGGGCACTTTTTGGACAATTATGCTTGAAACAGTGGCTTAGATCTGATTTTCGATTTACACAACTCTCACATGGACAAAATATGACTGCTTGATTCAGCAGTTCTTAGTTATCCACAGTGTTATCTATAAGCAGTTTCTTTGGACTTTGTTATGCTATGCCTTGCCGGATAAGGCTTATACAAAAATCAATAAAAATAGCGATATTTTTGCAATGATTAAAGCACAACTTAAGAAAAATATTTAGCTAAATGTCAATATTGATCTACCCTAAATTTTCCCGTATCTTGTGTGCAATTAATTTTAAAACCACTAGGTCTTGTGTTTATTCCTCAAATACTGTGGCATAAAATTTGCCCAGTTCAAACGGTCCATAAACATAAAAATAGATGACAATGGAGCTATGCTAAATGAGCGTAATCACTTCAACTCCTGGTCAACTTCAGGTGATTAAACGCACCGGTGATGTTGCCGCTTTTGATGCAGAAAAAATTTCTGTCGCAATTGGTAAAGCGTTTTTGGCGGTTGAAGGCCAACAAAGCGCTGACTCGAGCCGGATCCATGATCGTATCGAACAACTGACGGAAATGGTATTAAATACCTTTAAACGTCGTTTACCATCTGGCGGAACGATTCATATTGAAGAAATTCAAGACCAAGTTGAACTTGCGCTAATGCGTACGGGCGAACAGAAAGTTGCGCGCTCTTATGTCATTTACCGTGAACAACGTTCTGAAGCACGTAAACAGTTAGGTGCGCATCATCACCCGACCCTGCAAATTACTGATGCTGAAGGCAAACTCAAGCCACTGGATTTAAGTGCTTTAACTGCGCATGTTACTAAAGCAGCCGAAGGCCTTGAAGGCATTGATGTACAAGCGATTGTCGATGAGACCGTGAAAAACTTGTACAACGGCGTAAAAGAGTCTGACATCTCGACCACGATGATGATGGCGACCCGTACCCGTATTGAACAAGAGCCTAACTATACGTATGTGACTGCACGTTTGTTGCGTGATGACCTGGTTGCGACTGGTTTGAAATTCCTGGGTCTACCTGTAGATACAGTTGAAGGCGATGCGCTGGAAACTTACCTGAAAAAAGGGATTGAGCTTGAGCTGCTTTCTCCAGAATTATTGAACTTTGACCTGGCGAAACTGGCTGCTGCGATTCAACCGGAACGCTCGAATCAGTTTACTTACCTGGGTCTTCAAACTTTATTTGACCGTTACTTCATCCATTCGGATGGCGTACGTTTCGAACTTCCGCAATTGTTCTTTATGCGTGTTTCTATGGGCTTGTCGCTCAATGAAGAAAACCGTGAAGATCGCGCGATTGAGTTCTATAACTTATTGTCTAGCTTCGACTACATGGCATCGACGCCTACCCTGTTTAACTCAGGTACGCTACGTCCACAGTTGTCTAGCTGCTACTTAACAACCATTGATGATGACCTGTATGACATTTATGGCGCGATGCGTGATAACGCAATGCTGTCTAAATGGGCAGGCGGTTTAGGTAATGACTGGACACCAGTTCGTGCCTTGAACTCATACATCAAAGGGACTAACGGTAAATCTCAAGGTGTAGTTCCGTTCTTGAAAGTAGCGAACGATACGGCTGTTGCGGTCAACCAGGGTGGTAAGCGTAAAGGTGCAGTTTGTGCGTACCTGGAAACCTGGCACCTGGACATCGAAGAATTCCTGGAACTGCGTAAGAATACCGGTGATGACCGTCGTCGTACCCATGACATGAACACTGCGAACTGGGTTCCTGACCTGTTCATGCAACGTGTATTCGAAGATGCAGAATGGACACTGTTCACCCCTTCTGAAACGCCTGATCTACATGATTTGACTGGTGCTGAATTCGCTGAGCGTTATGCACATTACGAAGCAATTGCCAAAGAAACAAATATGTTGCACAAAAAAATCCGTGCAAAAGATTTGTGGCGCAAAATGCTGTCTATGCTGTTTGAAACTGGTCACCCGTGGATCACATTCAAAGACGTATGTAACCTGCGCTCACCACAGCAACACGTAGGTGTAGTTCATTCTTCTAACCTGTGTACAGAAATTACTTTGAACACCAGCAAAGAAGAAATCGCGGTATGTAACCTAGGTTCGATCAACCTGGTACAACACGTTCAAGGTGGTGTTCTTGATCGTGAAAAACTGGCACGTACAGTAAAAACTGCAGTTCGTATGCTGGACAACGTAATTGACATCAACTACTACGCTGTTCCACAAGCACGCAACTCGAACCTGAAACACCGTCCGGTTGGTATGGGTATCATGGGCTTCCAGGATGCACTGTATGAGATGAACCTTGCTTATGGTTCTGATGCTGCGGTTGAGTTTGCTGATGAATCGATGGAAGTAATCTCATACTACGCGATTTCAACCTCTAGCGATTTGGCTGTTGAACGTGGTACATACGAAACATTCAAGGGTTCATTGTGGGATCAAGGTATCCTGCCAATCGACTCGCTTGATCTGGTTGCGAAAACTCGCCCTGAACGCATGTTCGAAGTCGACCGCACTCAACGTCTGGACTGGGACACGTTACGTGCCAAAGTTCAAAAAGACGGTATGCGTAACTCGAACGTGATGGCGATTGCACCAACAGCAACGATTTCAAACATCTGTGGCGTGTCTCAGTCAATCGAGCCAACCTTCCAGAACTTGTATGTGAAATCCAACCTGTCTGGTGAATTCACCGTGATTAACCCGTACCTGGTGCGTGCACTGAAAGAACGTGGTCTTTGGGATGCGGTAATGGTCAACGACCTGAAACACTTCGAAGGTTCTGTTCAGAAGATTTCTCGTATTCCTGAAGAGCTTAAAGCCATCTTCGCGACTGCATTTGAAGTTGAAACTCGCTGGATCGTGGATGCTGCTTCACGTCGTCAAAAATGGATCGACCAAGCGCAGTCTCTTAACCTTTACATCGCTGGTGCAAACGGTAAAAAACTGGACATCACTTACAAGATGGCCTGGTTACGTGGTCTTAAGACAACTTATTATCTACGCGCATTGGGTGCGACTTCTGCTGAGAAATCAACCATTAACACTGGGGCATTGAACGCAGTTAAACCTGCAACTGTTGCGGCTCCTGTTGTAGCAGCAGCTCCTGTCGTTGAAGCGCAAAAACCTGAAGCTCCTGCAGAGGAAGAAGGTTTTGCTCAAGCAGCGCCAGTGCCAATGGCATGTTCAATTGACAATCCTGATTGTGAGGCTTGTCAGTAAGTTAACCCATTTAGGAATCAACCGAGATTTATCTCATAATTGCGAGATTAGCAATGGTTGATTCTTATGAGTGGTTAGCATAAGAACTCACTCTTGCTACTTCGTAATGATTGATTCCTTTTAGGAGCGAACATGTCGAAGAAGTTAAAAGATTTTAGAAAGAAAGTACGTGTAGTATTTGAAGAAGCTGAAAAAATTATTTGCCGCCTATTAGTAATATATTTTCTCTTGGGTGGCAGTGCCGGGCATTCTTCAGATCTATCATCTCAATCAAATATTAATGAAGATGCAATTACTAAGGTCGTTGCATCTTAAAAGAAAAACATTACTCGCTAAGGTTTTTCTAGAATCCCCCTAAATCCCCCTTTTACCAAGGGGGACTTCCAGAAATCAAAATAGGTGGATGGAAGCCCCTCCTTTATTAAAGGAGGGGTTTGGGGAGGATTTAGAATTTAATACAAATAAGGAAACCTCAATGCCTCATATGACTCATAACTACATGTTAGGACTTGCGGCATTGCTGATTTCCTTTGGTATTACCTTTTATTTACCCATTGCTTACTTCTGGTTCAAAGTTCGCCAGCAGCGTAAGCAAAATAAGTAGTGGGGATAGTGCTGCTGTATAAATTCACAACACTCATCGACAAAACTTAATTTTGCTTAAACAAATTGAGCGTATAGTAAGACATCTCAGCCAAGCTGAATGTCTGATAAAAGATATAAAGCAACGTAGAGAGAATTGATATGTCTATCCTAAGTTGGGACGATTTCGAAGATGATTCGCAAAAACCGGCTGCACCTGAACAGCAGCCTGCGCCCGTCGAGCCGCAAAAAACGTCTAATTCACAGATGGTATCTGATGCAGGCAACGCATCGCCGGATGTGGCAGCTGCACAACCCCTTAGAGCCACTCAAAACCGAGGATCAAATCCAACCGATTCGCTGGCAAGAGCATCTGCTTCCCTAGAGCAGCTTGATGTTGCACCGGGTCTGGAAGAGCTTGAAATGGGTGCGCAGCGGGTACAGGTTGATGACAAGGCGATGATCAACTGTCGTGCAGACTTGAACCAGCTTGTTCCATTCAAATACGAATGGGCTTGGCAGAAGTATCTGGACGGATGTGCAAACCACTGGATGCCACAAGAAGTCAACATGAACCACGACATCGCGCTGTGGAAGTCTGAAAATGGCTTGACTGAAGATGAACGTACCATCGTAATGCGTTCACTTGGTTTCTTCTCGACTGCCGATTCACTGGT
>DDAT01000011.1:41521-62740 GCA_002332985.1 Acinetobacter lwoffii
TGCGTCAGGCATTTGAAGAAGCGATTCACACACACGCTTACCAATACTGTATCGAGTCGCTAGGCATGGATGAAGGCGAAGTCTTCAACATGTACCGCGAAGTACCATCAGTTGCACGTAAAGCTGCGTGGGGCCTGAAATATACCCAGTCTTTAAGTGATCCTACTTTCAAGACAGGTACACCTGAAAACGACCAGATTCTGCTTCGCAACCTGATCGCGTTCTATTGTGTACTTGAAGGTATCTTCTTCTACTGTGGTTTCAGCCAGATCCTGTCTATGGGTCGTCGTAACAAGATGAATGGTGTTGCCGAGCAGTTCCAGTACATCCTGCGTGACGAGTCTATGCACCTGAACTTTGGTATCGACATGATCAACCAGATCAAGATCGAAAACCCAGGTTTATGGACCACTGAATTCCAGGAAGAAATCATCCAGATGATTCTTGAAGGTACCATGCTGGAAATCGAATATGCACGTGACACCATGCCACGCGGTGTACTTGGCATGAACGCTGGCATGATGGAAGAATACCTGAAGTTTATTGCGAACCGTCGTCTGGCGCAGTTGGGTTTGCCTGAACAGTTTGCTGGTGTGAATAACCCGTTCCAGTGGATGTCAGAGATGATGGACTTGCGTAAAGAGAAGAATTTCTTCGAGACGCGCGTAACAGATTACCAAACTGGCGGTGCGTTAAGCTGGTAAGGTTTAGCTTAAAATGACACGATATTTGTTATTTTAACTTTAAATAAAAAGCCACCCTCGCGGTGGCTTTTTTCATGATCTAATTGATCAGCTTCAATTCTGGGATTTATTTCAACCGCTTCCCTGCTTCATCAATAATCATTTCCCCATCTTCCTTGCTAAAAGCTGCGCGCTGCGGAGCAGAAAGAATATCTAAAACAACTTCTGATGGTCGACACAATCTCACACCAAGTTCAGTCACCACAAATGGACGATTAATCAAAATCGGATATTGCAACATAAAATCAATCAGTTGATGATCTGTCCAATCACTGCTTTCCAAGTTGAGTTCTTCATAGGGCTTTACATTTTTACGAATTGCTTCACGTACCGACAGCCCCGCATCCTGAATTAACTGAATCAGCTCCTCTTTGGTCGGCGGTGTTTTCACATATTCAATCACCATTGGCTCCTCACCGGTATTACGGATTAAGGCCAAGGTATTTCGAGAGGTTCCACATTCAGGATTATGATAAATCTTGATCTTTTGCGACATGACTTTTCTCAGTGCATAAACAATATTGCTTTTATATATGGATATCCGTATATTCGCAATAGTCAATATATCAGGATATCGCGATGCACCAGACCGATTTTTTTAAATGTCTTGCCGATTCAACACGTTTAGATATTTTAAAGCTGGTCATGGCCAAACAGAATGTCTGTGTCTGTGAGTTCACAGAGCAATTAAATCTGAGCCAGCCCAAAATTTCCCGTCATCTGGCTTTATTGAGAAATCTGGGGGTGTTGCTGGATCAACGCCAGGGGCAATGGGTTTATTATCGTTTAAATCCTGATTTGCCGGTCTGGGCAAATGAAGTATTAAAAGTCATCGCACAAGATCCGGAAATTCAAAAATTAAAATCTACTATTTCAACATCTTGTGAATTATCCTGAGCCCAATTTCATGTCTGCTTCAAAAATGTCATTCTTAGATAAAAATCTGACTATCTGGATTTTTATCGCCATGCTGCTGGGGATCGGGATTGGGGTTTTCTTTCCTCAGGCGTCGATTGCTTTAGACCGGATGAGTATTGATTCGGTCAATATTCCGATTGCCATCGGTCTGATTATCATGATGTATCCGCCACTTGCCAAAGTGGACTATGCCACCTTGCCGCAGGTATTTAAGGATAAACGCACGCTTACCCTGTCTCTGGTTCAGAACTGGCTGATTGCACCCTGCCTGATGTTTGCATTGGCGCTGATTTTTCTGCAATCCTATCCTGAATATATGACGGGTGTCATTTTGATCGGCTTGGCGCGTTGTATTGCCATGGTGCTGGTCTGGAATGGTCTGGCTTGTGGCGATAATCAATATGTGGCCGGACTGGTGGCATTTAACAGTATTTTCCAGATCCTGTTTTTCAGTAGCTATGCCTGGCTGTTTTTGACCTTCTTGCCACCTTATTTTGGTGTTGAAGCACAGGTGATTGATGTTAGCTTCTGGACGATTACTCACGCGGTTCTGGTTTATCTGGGTATTCCATTTTTGTTGGGCTTTTTGACACGTTTGATTCTGGTCAAGCAAAAAGGTCTGGAATGGTATCAGACGCAGTTTATTCCAAAAATCAGTCCGCTCAGCCTGCTGGCCCTGTTATTTACCATTGTCGCCATGTTTAGCCTGAAAGGCGGTGATGTGGTCAGCCTGCCACTGGATGTACTCAGAATCGCCATTCCCCTGACCATTTATTTCGTGGTGATGTTCTTTATCAGCTTCTTTATGAGTAAGTGGATGGGCAATGATTATCCTAAAACCGCGGCTATTTCTTTTACCGCTGCCGGTAATAATTTTGAACTAGCGCTGGCAGTTGCGATTGCCACTTTTGGTCTCGCCTCCCCTGTGGCATTTACCACCGTGATTGGCCCTCTGGTTGAAGTTCCAGTTCTGATTGCGCTGGTCAGCGTTTCATTATGGCTAAGAAAAAAAGTGTTTAAAGAGGCATAACCCGATGGATCTCCCGAATATCAATGTGAATCTGCTAGAAACACCGACACTGGACAAAGTTCAGGCCAAAGCACTGGATCATTCACCCCGTATTCTGCTGCTATATGGTTCAAACCGTGAACGGTCCTACAGTCGCCTCGCCGTTCAGGAAGCCGGCCGGATACTGGAATATTTTGGCGCCAAGGTTAGAATCTTCCATCCCAAAGGATTACCCTTACCTGAAGATGCAGATACGAATCATCCTAAGGTAAAAGAACTGCATGAGCTTTTGGCTTGGTCAGAAGGCATGGTCTGGTGCTCACCGGAACGTCATGGTTCGATGAGTTCGATTTTAAAAGCCCAAATTGACTGGATTCCTCTGGCAGCAGGTGCAATTCGTGCCACGCAAGGCAAGACACTGGCCGTGATGCAGGTTTGTGGTGGTTCGCAATCCTTTAATGCAGTGAATCAGTTGCGTGTTTTAGGACGCTGGATGCGGATGATCACCATTCCAAATCAGTCTTCTGTACCCAAAGCTTTCCTTGAATTTGAAGAAGATGGTCGCATGAAACCATCACCTTATTACAACCGCATTGTGGATGTGATGGAGGAACTCTACAAGTTCACTCTCCTCACCCGCGGTCAGTCTGCTTATCTCACCGATCGATATTCTGAACGGGTGGAAAGTGCCGAAGAATTATCAAAGCGGGTGAATCAGCAAAAGATCTAGTTTTATCTCAAATCCTCTGATCAACTTTTCAAAACTTAAATATTAAAAAATCCCGCTCAGGAAACGGGATTTTGTTTTTTGAAAATTTAACAGCCCTAAATCATTTCAATTAAAATTCTTTCGTTATACTCAGACCAGCGCTCCAGTTCCGTCCTTCTGCCGGCTCAAAGAAACGGCTATTACTTTCATTGACAATCACCGAACCAGAATAATCTTTATCAAACAGGTTATCTAAGCGTGCAAAAGTTTTTACAGACCAGTCTTTCACATTCCAGTTATAACCAACGTTTGCACCAGCGACTGTGTAGCTTGGCGCATATTCAGTATTGGTATCATTGACATAAATACGATCTGAGTAACGCACGTCTAAACCCGCACTCAAACCATTTTCAGGTTTCCAGCCTAAACTTAAAAATGCCTGATTTTTGGCAATCCCCGGAATATAGTTTCCTGATTCAACTCTCGACACTGCAATACTGCCATTCTGATTTAAAATTTCAGGAATATCTGCATCAAAAGTTGCATCTATATAGCTATAGCTGGCCTGTGCAATTAGGTCACGCCATAGGTTTTTATTCCAGGAGAGTTCAATACCTTCTCTTAAAGTTTTATCGGCATTACGGAAAGTAGAGCGACCATTGTCATTACCTGCAGAAACAATGTCATTCTTCGTCTTGGTCTGGAAAACTGCAACAGTAAAATCACCTAATGTATTTGCAGATTTCAATCCCATCTCATAAGTTCTACTTTCTGCTGCTTTTAGATCAAGTGTGCGACTACTGCCATCTGCTGGATAAGACATTTCGGTAAAGGTGGGCGTTTCAAGGCCTTGTGCATAACTGGCATAAGTCATCAGCTCAGGAAAAATCTGCCAGCTTAACGCAGCTGAAGGCAGTAATTTCTGATAATCGGTTTTACCCGAATTATTGCCATTCGCCAGAAACTTGTCTTTAGACTTGAAATGTACATTGCTATAGCGCAGGCCGGCATCTAAAGTCCAATCGGGAGCAAAATGATAAGAAGCTTGCAAATACGGATCTAAATTCCACAGGGTATTATCTTCATCTCGACGCAGTTCGCCTTTGACTCCCAAGCGATCACCGATAAAGTTTTCATAGCCATAACGTTCTTCAGTCATACCGTCAATCGCTACACCAGCAATGAGTTTTAAGTTTGGTAAGACTTCTTTGCCTGTCCAGCGTAAATCTGCCCCATAAAAATTACGGTTAAAGTCAATTACACCACCAGCATGGTTTACCCCACCTTGTGAGGTATTTGGCGTTGATTGATATTGCGTTACAGAACGCTGTCCAGCATATGCCATAGCGTATAGTTCATGCTGATCATTGATCAGTTTATTCCAGGTCAAACCTGTTTGCAGCTGCTCAATTTCTTTACGTGCATTATAAAGAAGGACGTTGGTCGCGACCTGTCGGGGATTGGCCTTCCACTGGTCTCGGGTTAAACCACCCGGATCATCCGCTGCAATTTTGACATAGTTATTCATCCAGTTGATTTTAGAACCATCTTCCAGATCCCAGGTCAGTTTGGCATTATTCAGAACTTTATGTGCACTGCTGTGGTCACGGTAACCATTGGTATCAAAATAAGACGAGCTGATGATATAAGCCGGTTCATCGGCATTTTCTGAACCGCCTTGTAAAACCAGCTTGGTCTGCCCTTTGTTCTGGCTCCCTGCAGAATGCCCCAGTTCAACCGAGTCAGCACCTTGCCCCTCTCGCGTGGTGGTTAAAATCGTCCCACCGGAAGAGTTGCCATAGAGTGATGAAAATGCACCACCCAATACTTCAATATGATCCAGACTGTTTAAATCAATATTCGAGGTTTGCCCCTGCCCATCCGGCATTGTTGCAGGGATTCCATCTACATATAAACGCACACCACGCACACCAAAACTGGAACGTGCCCCAAAGCCTCGCATCGAAATTTGTAGGTCTTGGGCATAGTTTTCACGATTGTTTAACTGTAATCCCGGAACACCTTTTAATGTTTCAGAAAGGTTCACATTCAGGCTGTTATCTTGTTCTTGATTTAGATAATACACTGACGCCGGTGTGGTCAATCGCTCCCGATCGGTACGGGTCGCTTGAATGAAAATCGTGTCTAACCTTTGAACTTCTTGTGTGTCATTTTCTGCATAAATGTTCTGACCTGCGCAAGCAATCAGGCAGGACAAGGTCGATCTCACGAATGGAAATTTCGGGCTTTGGTACATAAATGACAGGCCTTATTTGAAAATGGTTTAATGCGGCAAATACCTTATCGAGATGGCGTACATCTCATGATTCAACTCATTTTGTTTTAAGCATCGATACCAAATAAGTATGCTAATTCGATGACATATAGTTCGCTCAATGGATAGAAAAACTTTGAGCTTAAAATTCTGTGTTCGGTAAATTCAGACTTGATTAATCCTTTATCTGAATAGCACTGAAAATCAGCCATATACAAAGAATATTATTTTAATGTGATCTGAATGAAATTGAGCTTTCAGCAACAAATCAACATCATTTCTCTGTGTCCTTAAAACTCGATGTAGGCATTCAACAATACATAATAAAAAAGCCTGACGAATCAGGCTTCTTCATACTTAATTAGAGGTTCAACTATTTATTGTCTGGCAAGGCATAAGCCACCAGAGAGTCGCCCATTTTGGTGCCAAAGGAACCATGACCACCTGCCATAATGACCACATACTGCTTGCCATTGGCTTCATAGGTCATTGGTGTAGCCTGACCACCTGCAGGTAGACGACCTTTCCATAGTTCATCACCGTTGTTCACGTTAATGGCACGGATGTAGTTATCTTGAGTTCCACCCACAAACATCACGTTGCCCGCAGTTGAAATAGGTCCACCCAGCATCGGCACACCCATTTTGAATGGCGGCAATGGAATGCCTGGCATACTGTCACGAATGGTACCGATACGGCGTTTCCAGGCCACTTCATGAGTATTTAAGTCCACACCTGCAACAAAGCCCCATGATGGCTGTTTACACGGCAGCCCAAACGGAGACAGGAACGCACTGATTTCAACGCCATAAGGCACGCCATACATCGGTTGAACGCCGGCTTCTGTGCCTGCACCTTTAGCCGTCTTAGGACGGTTCGGATCTTGAGGAATCAGTTTTGATACAAATGGCAGGCCAATCGGGTTGGTCAGTGCAATTTGACGGTCCGGATTCACCGACATACCACCCCATTCAAACACACCCAGGTTACCTGGGAAGACCAGCGTCCCATTTTCAGAAGGTGGGGTATAAATGCCATCGTAATTCAATTTGTGGAACGCAACACGGCAGACCAACTGGTCGAACATGGTCGCACCCCACATCTGTTTATCGGTCAATTTCTCTTGTGGCGCCAGATTAAAATCAGAGAACGGTTGAGTTTTAGAATAGAACTCGCCTTTGGTTTGAGGTCCACGCTTCACAGATTGCGGTACCGGTTTCTCGGTAATCGGTACAATGGCTTTACCATTACGACGATCCAGCACAAAAGCATTCCCGGTTTTGGTCAAGACATAAATAGCCGGAATCATATTCCCGTTTTTATCTTTGATCTCGGTCAATGTCGGCTGTGAAGGTACGTCCATATCCCACAAATCATGATGGGTAGTCTGGAAGTTCCATACCAGCTTACCGGTCGTTGCATTCAAGGCCAGCATCGAGTTGGCATAACGCTCGTCCAGTTCAGTCCGGTGACCACCGTAAATATCCGGGGTACCGACACCCGTTGGTACGTAGACGATATCCAGCTCTGCATCATAGGCCAAAGGTGCCCAAGCATTTGGAGAGTTATGTACAAATTTTTGACCCGGTGCAGGGATCAAATTCGGATCTTCAGCGCCTGTGTCAAATACCCAAAGCAGTTCACCGGTATTGACATCATAACCACGGATCACACCCGATGGTTCTTCAGTTGAATAGTTATCTGTAGTTGAACCCGCAATAATGATCGTAGTGCCGGTTACTACAGGCGGTGAGGTTGGAATATAACCGCCTGGATATGGGAATGGCATATCTTTTTGCAGATCAACTTCGCCATTTTTACCAAAGTCAGAGCAGACTTTACCGGTGGTTGCATTTACCGCAACCAGACGCCCATCATTGACCGGTAAAATGACTTTTTGCGGACATTCAGCCGATGTGGTTTTCTTAGCAGCAAGACTGCTTTCAAAACCAGCCGTATTGTTGACATCATAATAAGATACACCACGGCAGGTTAAATGCTGATAGGTATGATCAGCTTTCAGCTTTGGATCATAGGTCCATTTCGCCTTACCGGTTGCCGGATCAAGCGCAGTCAATTTCTGGTGAGTGGTACAGATGTACATGTTGTCACCCACCTTGATTGGAGTAACCTGATTGGTGGTTTCACCCGAGTCATTTTCAGTCTTGAATTCGCCCGTGTGATATTCCCAAGCCACCTGCAAATCTTTGACGTTTTCAGTATTAATCTGCTTTAAGGGTGAATAACGCAAACCGGACTGGGTACGGCCATAAGTTGGCCAGTCTTCATCTGCCACACCGGGAATTGGCTGGTGGGTTGCAGGCTGCTGGGATTTTAATTCACCGCGAATTTCTTGCGGGTCATTAAATACAGCATAAATCATGACGGCAATAGTAATGGCCAATGAAGCACCCAAGGCAATTTTCGCACCTTTGCTTTGATCAAAGCCACGTGTTACCGCCGGAATAAGCAGCGCTAAACCAAACAGACCTAAAATATCCAAACGCGGCGCAAGTGCAAAGAAATCTGAACCGACTTCCCATAGGCCCCACACCACTGTTGCCAAAACGAATATGGCATAAACCAGAAGTGCAGCGCTTTTTCGTTTATACAAGAGAACTGCGGTCGCAATAAAGAGAATACCTGCAATGATGTAGTACCAAGACCCACCCAGCACTGCAAGATAAATCCCTCCAATCAGCAGTCCTATACCGAAAACAGCGGCAATGACCGCTAAAATTGTTTTCAGTACTGAACCTGATGATGAAGTATTCATATTGAACACCTATAAAAGTTTTTTTGAAAGTCCATGCACATGACAGGCATGAGCACCCTTATTGTTAAATTCTGAGTTATAAATACATCAATGTCTTAAGCAGGCATTGCCCATTACTGCAACAAAGCACCTAGAGATTCAATAGTGTATTTGCAACTAAAAACTATATTTTAAAATGACGTATTAAACTTGATTCCGCCCACCCAGACATTTTCACCATCTTTATATGCACCGACGTGACGCACATATTGCACATTCGGGCGAATGGTGAGCCAATTAGTGGCATGTAAGCCATAATAAATTTCTGCATCGATTTCTTGATGACGGTCAGCACTGACATCGTCATTCATGTTGATGCGTGCAATACCAAATGCGATTTCATCTTGAGGGCGTGAATCCATTGCACCCTTATAAACCAGCCCGATATTTTGCATATCACTGACATTATTGGTTTTGGAGTCATGCACTGTCGCATTCACAAAGCCGGTCAAACCACGCGAAGTATCTCCGTGATGTGCAGTCAATTGTTGCTTGGCAACGATCCAGCCACCATGGTGATGATCGGTTTGATCTGGATTGGAAATGACTTCAGCCTCTGCTGTACTGTAGTAATAACCGGCGCGGTATTCACCTGGCAATTTTTGTGTGCCCAGTTTAGGCGTCCAGACCACTTCTGCAGGAAGCATTGCCCCTTTGGAGCCGTCCGTACTCAGATTAAACCCTTTACCACGTTCCAGATTCTCAGGGTTGTATTCATAAACACCGACCTGGGCATAAAATTCAGGGTTAATGTTGTATTTGACTCGTGCAGCCCATTGGCTTACCGGCCAGTTGTACCACTGATCGCCAACCCAATTCCCGACTTGTGAACCGCATAGGGCCAGATTCTGGAAATCGCAGTCAAAACTGTTGAAGTCTTCGCCTTCACCAAAGCGTCCGACTTTCACATCCAGTTTTTGTTCCAGGAATTTTTTCTTGATCCATAAATCAGTCAGACGCCAGGTTTGACCACGGCCCCAGACCTCTTGCACTGAACTCAGATGGTCGTTTAAAGCAGCAGTGCTTTGAGACAGTGACTGACCGTTACGCTGGGTCACTGTTATTTGTGCTTCGGTGTCTTGCCAGCCTGCAATTTTTGCCAGATCCAGATGTGCCCCAAAAACAAACTGGTCCGCATATTCAGTTCTATGGCTTGAAGATCTTTGCGCATCGATCAAGGTTGCCATTTCACCGGTATAACCAAAACTGAAATCATAGCCCTGATTTTGGAGTGCTGTACGTTGCCCGTTCCAGTCACCGAGCATCCACGGGCTTTCCGAACCGAAAGCAGCTTCAGCATGCACAGTGGTCGTGGTTAAGATGAAAGAGGCACAGCAAAGGTAAACGGCCTTCGATAATGGGGAGAGATACATTGAATGTGATACCTTCATCACAATATGAAGCTTTTTATTATACGCCTGTTGATTTTAAAAAATCGTTACTAATAGATAAAAAGTATGAATAAAATGTTATATTTATTAGTATTATTATATGCTTTTTGTAAATTTAAAATTTATAAGTATCTGTTTATCATCATATTAAATTTAACAACATCAAACCATAGTTCCAAAGAAAAATTTGATATTCATCAGATAGATTTAGCTTTAATTTCTTATAAAAGATTCAGAGATAAATCAGCTCCATTACTATTTAATTTTCTTCATTTCAAATCATGCAACGCTACATTTTTTGTTGATTGAATACTGAATCACTATTGCGATAAGGCTTTTAAAAACATGAAAAAATTATTGTCATTTCACCATAAACTTTTAAAAATTAGATTATGCTAAATTTATTCTGATAAGAAATTGCGTCGCTTTAAAACAATAATCTAGCTTAATAGACGAGAACAAGCATGAAAGGTTCAATCCTTGATTTTTCTATTCAACACAATACCGGTTTTATCTCGGGGGATGATAATCAGCGCTATAGCTTTAATGGCGCAGACTGGCGTAGTGAGCGTCCACCTTCACGCGGTGATCGGGTCGATTTTATCGTCAATACCGCGGGTGAAGCATCTGAGGTTTATTTAACCTCAGGCAGTTCTATTTATCTGGGAGAAAAAATTTCCAGTCAGCTTGGCAAATATTCAAATCTGGATCAAGCCGAGGAAAATTACAGCAGCATTGACTGGTTTGTAAAATGTCTGACCAACTATGCAAACTTTTCCGGCCGTGCACGCCGTAAAGAATTTTGGTTCTTTATGCTGTTTTGTGTAATTTTAGGCATTGTTGCTGAGGTAATTGATACAGTTTTAGGCACTAAGCCGCTGGTGAATAGCCTGCTTAATCTGGCACTTCTAGTCCCAAGTCTGGCCGTTGGCGCGCGTCGCTTGCATGATGTAGGACGCTCTGGTTGGTGGCAATTACTGACGCTTACCGTGATTGGCATACTGATACTGATCTGGTGGTGGGCAACTGAAACCAAGCAACAAAACAATGAGTATGGTGCTCCTGCCAAATAACCGAACCTTACAAATCCCGTCTTGATGCGGGATTTGTTTATCGATTATTTAATGACTAAATATCAGCAAAATCAGACTTTCTCCATGCTGCAAGATCAATTAGTGAAATTTCCAGATGCTGTATGGGTGCAAATCTATAAAGATAAAATGCAGCTGATGAATATAGATGGCACGATTACGCATACTCTGCTACCCGATGTGCCTTATGCCCATCCGCGGAGTATTATTGCCGACTTTGATGCAGCCGCGGTGACGCTGAAACGGCTGTTACCATCGTCAATGATGAAGAAACTATTTAGCTCTATAGCACTGCTGCAAATTATGGATCTGCCTGAAGACGGTTTAACCGAAGTTGAAAAGCGCGCGTTACTCGAACTCGGTTATGAAAGTAGCGTGCAAAATGTCATCCTGTTTGACCATGCAGGAAATGCACTGACCAAAGCCAGAGTTCCACCCCAACATCGAATGACGATCATTAACATTTTACTGGTGATTATCATTATGGTGGTGCTGGCATCGACCTGGTTTTTGACGCTTTAAATGTTCTTGCAAGAGCAAAAATCCCGCATGCTGCGGGATTTTTATCGAGATAACCATCTAATAAGAGAATTGATCTCTATAGATGAACCAGCTTATAGACATCGCCTCTCTAAAAATCAGCTCAAATAAAATAAGCAAAAATTAGGGTTTATTTAAAATAATCTAGCAACTGATTAAAGCAGTCTATTTGATATTTTGGCTGTGCCAGTGCTAATTCTTCCTGACTGCCATAACCATAATTTACCGCAATAGTCTCAATACCATTTTGACGGGCACCAAAAATGTCATGCTCACGGTCACCCACCATCAGGCATTGATCGGCCTGTAATTTTTGCTGCTCTAAAATATACTGAATCAGCTCAGCTTTATTGGTTCGCTCGCCATTCAGCTCACTACCATAAATGTCGGTAAAATACTGGGCCAGATCAAAATGTTCCAGAATCTGTTTGGCATACACTGTCGGTTTTGCTGTAGCGACAAACAAGCGATAACCACGGCGTTTCAGTTCTGCCAGCGTTTCTGCTACACCCTCAAAAACATGATTTTCATAGAGACCCTTGACTGCAAAGCGCTCCCGATAACCCATCAAGGCCTGTTCAGCCAGAACATGATCGGCCTCAACATTTAAAATTTTGGCAAGCGAGGCTTTTAAGGGCGGACCAATAATCCAGTCGATATTGATCTCGTCACTAATCGGATGACCGATCTTTTCCAGACCATAGCGTGCAGACGTCGTAATCCCCACTTTCGGATCGGTTAATGTCCCATCCAGATCAATTAAAATATTCTTAATCACCGCCCATCCCCTCTCATTAGTACCGATATAAATTAATATCGAGAGTTCATTCAAATTTGCCTATACTAATGCAATTTTAGTGAATGAAGGACATCATTTTGCGCCCTACCGTACTTTGCTTTTCCGGTTTAGACCCTTCAGGTGGAGCCGGCCTTCAAGCAGATATTGAAGCCATTGGTCAAAGTGGTGCACATGCGGCAATTGCCTGCACAGCCCTCACTATTCAAAATTCACAGCAGGTTTTTGGTTTCGAAGCCACTTCCAGAGAATTGCTGTTGGCACAGGCCAATGCGGTGGTCAATGACCTGCCCATTCGTTGCGTAAAATCTGGCATGTTAGGCACCACAGACAATATCGCAGCACTGGCCGAGTTTCTGGCTGCACATCCAGATTATCTCTATGTGCTGGATCCGGTTTTGGTCGCGAATAGTGGCGGTTCGCTGGGTAATCAAGAAACGCTGGTCAAAGCATTTACCCAGTTGATTCCATTAGCCACTATCTTAACGCCGAACACGGTTGAACTACGCGCCCTGACGGGTGAGCAAGACCTCAAACTGGCCACTCAAAAATTATTTGAAATGGGTGCACAGGCAGTTTTGGTCAAAGGTGGCCATGAAGATACGCCAGATTACATTCAGAACAGCCTATATATCGCAGGTGAGCTGGTCAACGAAACTCGCTGTCCACGTCTGCCAGGTGAATATCATGGTTCAGGCTGTTCACTGGCCAGTTTCATTGCCGGACGTCTGGCCATGGGTGATCAGTTGAAAACTGCGGTACAGCATGCTGAAACCTGGTTATTTGGGGTATTAAAAAATGCTGAAATTCCTGTTCCAAATGGCCAGAGAATTCCAAAGCGTTTTTAAGATCACACTTCTTAAAATCAAAACTAAAAAAGCCTGAGTCATTCAGGCTTTTTTATCACTGCTATTTTTTAAACAATACTATTTGGCCTGATAAATGATTTTGCTTACATAGGTCGGTAAATTCCAAGCACCACCGGCGAAGCCTTTGCATTGTACGGTCAGACCACTGAAGCTTTTGACAAATTTCTTGCCATTCCAGGCCCATTCGTTCTGACTCAGACAATCGCCCAAACCACGCACTTTATGCCCGGAAAATATCTGGCCTTGGTTAAAGGTTTCTCCCGAGGTCGTTACCAGCTGTTTAAATTGCTTGTTTCGATCCATCAGCCAGAAGCCACTACCCATATTATAAGCCCCGCGCCAGCATGGAATCTGAATCAGCTGATTCTGGGCATTAATGGGATAAATTGTCATAACATTATCATCGAGAAAACGCTGGCTAAACAGCAAATCACATTGATCCTCGTTGGTAGTCGCTTGCAGTTTTCGAATCATCTGCTGACTGGCTGCCGTATTCAGTTTCGCTTGGGTGACTTTGCCTGACTGATATTTTGGTATCTGAATTTTCGGTATCGCTGCAGCTTTGAGCACCGCCTGATTGGATTTTTCCCCCGGCCTGATCAAGGCTGAGGGCGTAGAAAGTCGACGCTGAAATTCATCCATCTTGAGTAAAACGGCACTGGCGCCGGCGGTCGACAGGTTCCAGCGTGATTGCGCATTTTTAAATATCACTGGACTCGTTCCCTGCACCGCTTTCAGCAAGGCACGCGTTTGACTGCTATTGAGTTGCCCTATTCCCTCCCTATTCAGACCAATCACGCCATAAGGTGTGCTGGCAATTTGCAGCCGAAGCTGTCTGGTGGGTGTGGCAGCAGCTAAGGGTAAAATCTGGACCTGAACTTTGATGCTACTGTTTGCACCTGCAGCACGCTCTAATAGCACCGAAACCGGCTGATCAATATCTTGATCCGATTGATAACCGGCAGCACGGCAGGTACCAGTATTATCACAGGCAATTTCCCAGTCTTTATGTGAAAAATGCAGTCCTTGAATGGCCGCCAGACTTAATGAGCTGATACTGGCTAGACCAAATGTGATACTCATGATTTTGATGCTGTAGATCCATTTTTGTTTCATCATCTAGTCCTTATTTAAAACGCTTGCCGAGGTGGCAGGCCGCATCTGCTCAATCTGCTTCTGTTTATCTTTTTTCTTGCGCTCATTGCTCAAAGTCGCCATTAAATCCTGCGCCAAAGCCTTAAGCAGAATCATATCTTCGGCCTGCATCTGCCTCGGTTGTTTATCCAGCAGACACAGACTCCCAAGCGCAATTCCATTTTTATCTTTTAAGGGTACACCAGCATAGAAACGGATATGATGCTGTCTTAACTCTGACAGATGCGGAAAGCGCGGGTCACGCTGCAAGTCTTCTATCACCAAAGGCTCATTCTGATAGAGCAAGTGGGTGCATACTGAATCCTTGCACATTTGTCGGGTTGCAACAGGCTCCTGAGTAAAAGGACTGACTGGAATATACATTTCGTGCTGATTCAGCCAGGAAATTTGTGCGTAGTCGACATCAAAAGCCTGACGGGCTTCTTCAATATATTGTTTATAAAGGATCTGATGAAAGTGATCTAATAATCCCAACTCATTTAAAGCCTGCTGCCGTTCTTTTTCATTCTTGATCTCCAGATTCTCAAACCAGCTTTCCCCTTCATTCAAGGTATAAGTTTCGATAGTCAGAATCAGATCATCGACATTATTGACCAGTGCCTGCAGCTCAAAACGTTGTTGCAGTTCATCCAGAAGCTCCAGCTGCATCACACTCCAAGTCGCAAAAATGATTTTCAGCTCAGGATATTGCTGCGCCAGTCTATATTTCAGCAACCGAATCTGTGCCGCAGGCGCATGATGAAAAATCGACACACATAAAATCTTGATCGAAGCTGGTAATACAATACCCTTTCCTGATTCACTCGATTGAATCAGCACATCCAGATCATTTCGGGCAGCAATATTTTTGAGATTCAGCGCGTGTGCCACCATGGCAGAAATCTGGGTGTCAATTTCCCAACGCGCACCGACACAATAAACTTCGGGCTGCTCAGCACTTAATTTACTTGGATAGGCTTTTTGAAATGCATGATTAAAGAATTGCAAGCCCTGATAAAGACGCAACCGGTGTTCGGCAGTAACATCAGTATCATGTCCTTGAGAATAAATCCGAATGGCTGGAATGGCCACTTCGCCATAGAACATTTGGACACGACGGGCCACCTCCTCTGCACTGGGTTTTTTCGGTAATTGCGCACAGATATAATCATTGGCTACCTGCATTGCATCATTGACTTCATCTGCCACCAGTCGCTGGTAAAAGCGTTCGGAGGGTGACAATACTGGCGTACTGCCGAGCAAGGTTTTGACAAAACCCAGTGCCGGCACATAATTGGACAAAACCAGCAGACAAGCAGTCAAAGGGGTCGACAAGATCAGCCCTACCGGTCCCCAGAGAGTGGTCCAGAACGTGGCAGCCAGAATAATCGCCAAGGTAGACAGACCGGTACTTTCCCCATAAAGCCAAGGTTCAATCACGTTATTGCTGATCAGTTCCAGCACCAGAATCAAGCCCACAGTCCAGAGCACCATGTCCCAGCCCGGATCAACGGCGAAAGCCAGCGTAATCGGGAAAATAGCTGAAACAATCGGACCAACATAGGGTACAAAACGCATAACCACCGCGACCAGCCCCCACATGATCGCTGCCGGTACGCCAATCAATAACAGACCAATCGCCATGGGAATGCCATAAGTGACATTGACCAGCAGCTGCATGCGCAAATAGGTTCCGATACTCTTGCCGGCATCATCCAGCGCATCGGTGCCGATATTCAGATTACCACCCAAGAGTTTCAGAAAGCGGTCATGCAAGTCTTTGCCATTGAATAAAATCAATACCATAAACAGGAACACAATCCCGATAATCGCCAACGGATTCAGGATTTTATTCAACCAGTCTAGGGCAGCTTCTTCACTCGTTGGTTCCAAACCGACCACTTTGACATTCTGCACATTTGGGTCTTCTGTTTCCTGTTCTGGGGTGTCTATCGAATCTTCGACTGTGTCAAAGGTCTGGATCGCACCGTCCCACATACTCGGTCCCTGACGATAGTTTTCGAGCATTTTCAGTTTTTGCTGGATGGTGTCCTGATATTGCGGCAGTTCCTGACTTAGCTTGCCAAGTTGCACCCCCAGATAAGTTGCAGTGCCACCCAGAAATGACAAGGTCAGGCACATGACCAGGCCAATCGCCGCCCATTGGGGACAGCCCCAGCGCTTTAAACGGGAAACCAGAGGAGAAAGTAAAAATGCCAGCAGAATGGCCAAAGCCAGCGGAATAAAAATATCACGGCCAAAATACAACGCCGTCATGACCACAGCAGCAATTACAAAGCCTGCCATCATTCTGAGTGCATGTTGGGTGCGCTGCCGCTCGGACTGATCCGGCATCAATACTTCAGTCTGTTGTTGCAGGTTGGCCTGTCTTGGTTTTACTTGACTGTTCTTGTTGTTATCCACCTGAAAAGTCCTAAAATATTATTCCTTCAACATAATTTAGGACTTTCTATATTTTTGTTACAAAGGTATTCCTGTAATCATTTGCAAAGATATTTCACTTAAATCTTTTCAGGTAAATAGATTAACTCACGCTTTTGATCCGGCGCATTTTCCGGGTTTCGAGTTGCACAGGAACTGAAGTATGTTGATGCAGCAATTGCCATTTGCCCTGCTGCTTGCTCAGGCACATGCTGACCCGACACCAGCCCAGCTGGAAAATCGGTTCAATCACCGCATAACTCACCCGTACATAACCATCGACTACAGCCAGATCAGAAGTGACATGAATATTAAGGTCTTGGCGTTCGATGCGTATGCCTTCCGGTATAAATGCCCGATATTGCTGCCAGAGTGCCTGATAGGCTTCTACACCTTTCACTTCCATACTGACATCGACCAGACGGATATCGGGTCGGCATAATTGAACAATATCCTGAATTTCAAGTCTGGCTACGGCATTATCCCACTCCTGAAGAAATGCCATGACTTCCTGAGCCAATTTTTCATCCCCCAAAAACCTGCATAAAATTTCCCTCAACCGGACAAGTCAGACCTGAAATCGGGATTCAATCAACTCACCGGATTTCTGATCTTTTGTTCTTATTATTTTGCCTATGCTAAAGCGCTGTTTTCGCTTTGCTCTCCCCACTGCCTGATTGGATACAGCCCACCTGAAGATTATTTTTTAAATTATTTTTATTTTAATCAGGATGAATATGCCGTTTCTAGATTGGATGATTCAAAAATCAGCAGCGATTAAAAGTTACTTTAGAACTTTTATTGCATGCATGTAAATGACATAAAGCGTCATTTAAAATAGAAATAATTTTAGATCTGAATAAGATAGCTGACCATTACAAACCAAGTCGATCTGTTTATAAATTTCATATGGCGTTGATAAAGTTTTAAAGCATTTGATCCATGTCATATCAGCAGATAAAAGCCATCATTCAGATAATGGCTTTACTATAGGTCTGCTTTGGCATTTCAATGATTTCGACACAGAGCTGTATTTTTAATTCAGGCTGTGGCGCAATATATTGCTGCATGACGTCGAGCACCAATTCGGAAATCGCCTGACGAACTTCGACACTGCGCCCGCTCAACAGTGAAACTTTGGCATGTACATAGGCCTGATCTGTAACAACATTCAGTCCAATCACATAATCCCGCTGCATAATCGCACGACTTTTTAAATCATTAGGATCAGTGACATAGCCGGCGTTAAAAAGTGCCTGATGGATCGCGACCAATAAGGGTTTGATCTCGATATGTTGCAGATTGTCAGAATATTCCAGATGCAGGTGCGGCATTAAAGTGGTCTCAAATCGAAATGCGAGGATCAGGACGGCAGGAAAATGATCAGCCCAGAATTTCAGTAATAATGAGAATAATACGATACATCAACCGTATTATTCTCTGGTCAGAATTTTAGTCTAGGGCTAAATTTAAGCTTTCTTGACATATTCTGATTTCAGTTTCATCGGGCCGATTCCCTCGATTTTACAATCGATATCATGCCCATCTGCAGCATCAGGCAGCAAGCGGATACTTTTGACTTTGGTGCCCACTTTCACCACTGAAGATGAACCTTTGATTTTCAGGTCTTTAATCACCGTTACGCTATCACCGTCCGCCAGCACATTGCCATTGGCATCCTTAATGATCACTTGCTCTTCAGTGATTTCACCTTCTTTCCACTCGTGTGCGCATTCTGGACAGATCAGTAGATCGCCATCTGCATAGGTATATTCAGATTGACATTTCGGACAGTTTGGCAGACCCATAAGAACCTCGAAAAAAAGAGAAAAATAAAATAAATGAAACAAATAAGCGCACAGTATAGCATCTTTGTCTGGAGCACTCATGGATAGGACATGATGATGCAACCAACACAGGAGATCGAAGGAATTAATTGTCTGAAATCTGCGGATTAACCAGTAAAGACAGGAGTTGCAGTGATTCCTGCCAGCTCAAATGACACACCGCCGGCGGCACCACATCCGGATAACCTACCTGAATAATATGCAAACCGGTACCGATTGACACTTTTTCAAAGATGATCGTCACCTCTATTTCACCCTGCAAGTCGGGGGTAGAAAACTGATCGGTATAGCGCAGCAGCTGATTGGGAATGACCTCATGATAAATGCCATGAAAATGATGCTGGGTTCCGGTAGAAAAATTGGTAAAGGTGGTTTTATAGCTGCCGCCGGGTTTGACTTCCGCATGTTCTACTTTGGCAATAAAGCCATGTGGTGCCAGCCATTTGGCCAGTGCATCCGGATGCACAAAGGCACGATACACCCGCTCCGGTGGTGCGCTGAACACACGATGCATTTTTAAGGTGTAACTCATTTTTTCTTGTCCTTTGTTGTTATTATTTTTTTATTGCAGGATATTCCCTGCATTTGTTGTGGCTAAATTATCAGCCTGAGTTAAGTACTCATCTGAGTTATTTTATCCAGTTTTGAGCTGGCTATATATAATGAGTATGTATCTATACTCAAGCTCAAATCTTCATATAACGATTAAATAGAGCAATAAAAAAACCCGGCAGCACCGGGTTTCTTACTTTAAATCATTTAAATACAAGCATGCTCAGCTACTACGCAGGCTGCCCTCTTCGTCATCCAACTCATCATCATAGACATAGGCCATGCAACCCCAACCATCATATTCACCCTGAAATTGTGCCGCGATTTTGCTGAACCATTGTTCCAGATCCACGATATCTTCGTAAGCAGGTTCCATATACACATAAATCGTGATGATCCATTCCAGGGTATCGCTTTCTTCGTCCTGAAACAGGCTGATTTTTTGCTCTTCTTTTAATAGATGCAAGGCACAACGATCCGCCTGCGCTTCATCCGCAAAGGCAATCGAAAATTCAATTTCATGTGCCTCTTGCAAGTCGTCGCCATCCTGATGCATTTGCCACAGTACATTGCCATTTTCATCGTCCGGGAATTGATTGTAATCACGTGACATAGAAGTATCCTTATTATGATGCTGTTTTATTCTGCATTTAAGATTAGCTGATTTTTGTACAATTATCGAGATACAGACAAAAAATATTATCTTTTACCCATAAATAAACATATGATTTTTATAAATATAAAAATAAGTAAGAGGATCAATATAGTCAAGATTCCTCAAGGCCAAAAATCCTGAAAAATATCAGGATTTAAACCAACTTATGGCATTCAGAATACTCTGGTAAAAATCTTCTAGACCTATGAATGTCATGATCTACGCGATGTGTGGATGCAGATGATCCTGTTCCAATTGCAAAACCAGCGCAGCAAACTTGAGTTCTTCTAAACGCAGATCAAGATAGGATTCTTGAATCATCGCCTGACTCAGTGTCTGCCCGGTATAATTCAGCAAGACATAATCATCCTTTAAGGCCTGCAATATCTCGCCCAAATTTTCTGTGCTTAATTGAGAGAGATATAAATCTGCCTTACAGTTGAAAGCCAGACTAAGGATTTCAATAGTACTTCGACGGCGATTGTCGTCGACATAATTACAGCTCGCCACCTGCTGTTTTTCTATGGCCTGTTGAATTCTGTCACGGACATTGCGTAAATGCCGAACCGTATCCGTTTCGCTATAACCCTCAATCAGCTGCTCTAAAACCTGTGTTGCGGGAAGCTGCAAGCCGAAGCGCTGGGCCTGTATTTTATGCTCTAAAGCACTCAATACCTCTTGCAAGCGATGCTGTTGTTTAGCCTGTTCATAATAACCGTGCAAACTTTGTCGGGCCTCCTGCTCAACCTCGGCCACGGCCTGCGCCTGAAACTGGGCAAGATAATCTTTTACTCTTGCGATATAGGCTTTGAGATCATCGATCATGATCGAAGCATCCAGCTTGGTCGCTTCAACAAAGTTTTCGGCCTGCAAAGTCCGGTTAATAATATATTGCTCGATATCCCAGATATCCTGATATTTTTTATATTTATTCAGGGCAATGTTTAAACTGCCATTTTGTACCCGCAATTGGGTGATTTCATAATTCAATTCATCGACTTGAGTTTCATAATCTGCCAATTTGCTGCGGGAATGATCCAGGTTTTCCTGTAAAAACTGGATATTGCTGCGTAATGAAGCCTGTACCTTTAAGCTCCATAGCAATGCACATATTAAAATACTCGCGAGAACGAAGAGAGCCATACTGAGCATCGTTCTTTCCTTTAACCCCGGGCAGCGCCCTAAACCATCAAATTAAAAATTTATTATAAAGTCATGATTAATTTTGCATCACTTCGGACAGATAAGCAAAGCCGTTGATCACCACTAAGTCATTCATTCATTTTATTTTTCTACAAAATATTTATGTACAAGTCATGTATGACTGACTGCTTTCCGGCTCAAGTCAAATCCATTCTGAAACAACTTACGATATTTTTTATATCAAAAGACTCTGTACACGACAAATTTCACAGAACCCTTATCCTATCAGG
>DDAT01000038.1:0-56209 GCA_002332985.1 Acinetobacter lwoffii
TATTCCAAAATCCCCCTCCGCTAAGGCAGAGGGGGATTTTTTTATGTGTGGTTTTTAGAAATAAGTCTTTTATTTTTGATTCTGATTTCTATATGCATTCATTTCCTATCGAGCTCCACGAACTTATTAATTTAAGTGTATAGAAGTATTTATCTGAAATCTTATTAAAGTCTTTTTAGAAGGATGATTCGCGTTAATATGACTAGTGTTATCCGGTCGATATAGTTTGATCTAAAAGATTTTACAGTCCTATCTTATAAATCCTAAAAAATAAAAAACCAGCGAATCGCTGGTTTTTTATTGCAGATTATTTTAGCCAAACACACGCATTACGGCTGCGATTAATACCCAAAGAATGGCAATCGCTACGATGGGTTCAACAATCTTTGCCCATGTTGGGGTATTGATAACAATGACTTCTTCGATATCTTGATGCTGCTGATTCTGGCTTACCATTTGATTAAACTCCTTCATTGATGCTTCCAATGATAGCTCTTCTTGCACAATTGGTTTAGAGCCTTTGAGTTCTGTTAGCTTGTTTGTTGTCCAAACCCAATCATCTGCTTGACCAGATAAATGTTCAATTTGCCCGGTCAGTAATTCCTGGATGCTATGGATATTATGATTGCCGGTATCATGCAGTTGTTTTAATTCGATAAGTTGTAAATGAAAAATTTCTGAAGTACTGTGCTCAAGCTGAGCTCGATCCAAGGTAGATTGATTTTCCGGACTGGTAGCGAGATGACGCACGATTTCCAGGATATATAATTCATCAGGATGATTGATTTCATTATAAATTTTTTGTGGGTTATGACGCCATTCAGTAATAAGTTTACCTAAAGTTAAGGCATTGATTTCTGATATATATTTTCGTCTTTCTTCTTTTGTATAGTCTTTTAGAAGCTCAGGCTTTTGAGTCTCTATCTGTTCAACAAAATATTGTACTAAATCAAAAGCCATTCACTTGCTCCATTATTTTTAATCTAATAGTCTTAAAGTCGGTTTTTTCTTTGGTTGTTCAGTTTGTTCTTCAGTGCTTGATTTTAAAGCATCTTCATCATTTTGTGTATGCTCATATTCACTTGGATCAAAGAATAAACCTTGACCATTTTCACGTGCATAAATACCGAGTACTGCTGCCATAGGCACATAAATATCACGAGAAACGCCACCAAAGCGAGCCGAGAAGCTAATGGCATCATTGCTCATATGCAGCGCATGTACGGCATGTGGCACAATGTTCAGAACAATCTGTCCGTCTTTAATAAACTGCTCAGGAACCATGGTATTTGGGCGTGTGGCATCCACCAGCAGGTAAGGCGTCATATTGTTATCGCAAACCCACTCATAGATTGCACGTGCCATATAGGGACGGGTAGGGCTAAGGTTGAATTCTTGTTCGGACATGATGTTTCTCTACGGATGTTTGAGTTGCACTGAATAACGGTTCTTTTCCTGCAATGTCATGGATTTTACAAAGGCAGGACGACTGAAAATTCGTTGGCAATATAAATAAAACGGACGGCATTGCTGCTGTGGTAATTCTACGCCCATCTGTTTCAGACGGATAAAAATTGGTGCCAGCATACAATCCAGGATACTAAATTGTTCAGACATAAAATAGGGAAAATGCTGGAATAGTGGCATCAGTGAAATCAGGATATCCTGTAACTGCTTTTGTGCCTGAGTTCTGGCTTTCTTATCCAGCGTATCAGGATGGCGTAACATGATATCAGCCAGCTTCAGCCAGTCATTTTCAAAGCGCCAGATGTATTGTCGTTGCTCTGCCCGGGGCATCGGAGCATCGGCATACAGTTTATTCTGACGATAACGATCATCTACATATTCTGAGATAATCGAAGTATTAAATAATTTAAGTTCATTTTCGATCAGCATCGGCAATTGATTATAAGGATTAAGGCTGGCCAGATCCTCATCATCGGCATCCACCAAAATCAGGTTATATTTAATCTGTTTTTCGGTAAGCACATAGCGAATCCAATGGGAACGAAAGTCATCGGCATGACTATAGAGAGTGATTCCTTGAAGAGGCGCGCTTTCGACTGACATAAATCCTGATGAGCTTCTAATGAATAGACTAGGATACTAAAATTCAACCTAAAAAGCACCAAGCATCAAAGATCAATCGGCTTGAGCCGAGGTAGATTATAAGAAAAACAACTGGAGGAAAATAAGATGCTGATCAAGCTTCCTGTCATTTTGCTGTTTATCTGTATTGGGATCGCAAATTATTATTTGATGAAGTCATTCTGGTGTCACGAAGGGGTATGGGGTAAGGATGTACATGAACAATAACAAGAAAAAAGTTCTAAATGACCCACTAACCGCCATAAAAAAACCCTGGAAAATCCAGGGTTTTTTGTCCGATTCGGTAAACGAATTAACGTTTAGAGAACTGAGGACGTTTACGAGCTTTACGTAAACCAAGTTTCTTACGTTCAACTTCACGAGCATCACGAGTAACGAAACCAGCTTGACGAAGAGCAGGTTTTAAAGTTTCGTCAGAAGCGATCAATGCACGAGTAATACCGTGACGGATAGCGCCTGCTTGACCACCAATACCACCACCAGCAACAGTGATGTAAAGGTCATATTTGTCAGTAGCTTCAAGAAGCTCAAGTGGTTGGTTAACAACCATACGAGCAGTTTCACGACCGAAATACTGTTCAAGAGTACGGTTGTTAATTACGAGTTTACCAGTACCAGCTGATAGGAAAACACGTGCAGTTGCGGTCTTACGGCGACCTGTACCATAATTAGTAGCCATGTGCTGTTATCCCTTAGATGTCCAAAACTTGTGGCTGTTGAGCAGCGTGTGGATGCTCAGTACCTGCATACACTTTCATTTTCTTGATCATTGCATAACCAAGAGGACCTTTAGGTAACATACCTTTAACAGCTTTTTCTAGAACTGCTTCTGGTTTGTGAGCGATTAACTTTTCAAAGTTAGTCTCACGGATACCACCAGGGAAACCAGTGTGGCGATAGTATTTCTTATCTTGTGACTTTTTACCAGTCACAGTGATTTCTTCAGCATTGATAACAACGATGTAGTCGCCAGTGTCAACGTGAGGAGTATAAGAAGTTTTATGCTTACCGCGTAAACGACGAGCGATTTCAGTCGCAAGGCGACCTAAAGTTTTGCCAGAAGCATCAACAACGTACCAGTCGTGTTGAACTTCAGCTGGCTTAGCGCTGAGAGTTTTCATTAAACCACTACCTATTATAGTTGGTTTGGACTATGGAATCTGTCCAAACTAAAGGAGACGCGATTCTAAACGAATACGTGAAGAATCACAAATGAAAATTAAAATTTCAAGCGCTGTATTTTATCTAATCTCCCTGGTGAAAGAAAGACCTAAGCCTTTATATGCTACAAAAACTGTAACTATATTTGTAACCATAGTTTCAATGGTATCAAAATATTGATTTATAAGTACTCTTTGCAATGATTACTACAGCGTAGGCGTGATCGGGTTATAATATTTCTCAGCTTTGCCAAATTGAGAAGATGATGCTGCCTTTATATGTCACCAGTGGGGAACCTGCCGGAATTGGTCCTGATATTTGCCTGAGTCTTGCAGATCGTGTTGATGAGCGCCCAATTGTGGTATTGGCGGATATTCATATGCTCGAGCAGCGTGCTCAGGTACTCAAATTATCGGTTGAGCTGATTGAATATCAAGGACAGGAGTCATCTTCAGGCATCGGTCAGCTATTTGTAGAGCATGTTCCCGTGCAGCAAGACGTCGTATTGGGTGAGCTGAATCCGAACAATGCGGCTTATGTACTGGAGCAACTGCGTCGATCCGCAGACTATGCCATGTCAGGAAAAAGTGTCGGCGTCGCGACTGCGCCTGTACAAAAGTCCGTGATAAATGAAGCGGGCATTTCTTTTAGTGGTCATACCGAGTATTACCAGGAATTTGCTGGTGTTCCACGTGTAGTCATGATGCTGGCCACCAAAACTTTACGCGTGGCCTTGACCACTACCCATCTTCCGCTTCGTGCTGTGGCAGATGCAATTACCCCTGAGCGCTTGCATCAGGTGATTGATATTCTGATTCACGATCTGAAATCCAAATTCAAGATTGAACAGCCGAAGATACTGGTTTGCGGTTTAAATCCGCATGCCGGGGAGGGCGGTTATTTGGGGATGGAAGAAATTGAAGTGATCAATCCGGTACTCGAAAGCTATCGTGCCCAAGGTATCAACATGAGTTTAAGCCTACCTGCTGATACTTTATTTACTCCAGAAAACCTAAAAGATGCTGATGCTGTTCTGGCGATGTATCACGATCAGGGCTTACCTGTGTTAAAATCACAGGGCTTTGGTGAAGCCATTAATATTACGCTCGGCTTACCGTTTATTCGAACTTCTGTTGATCATGGCACAGCACTCTCCCTTGCGGGGACGGGACTTGCGAAAAGTTCCAGCCTGCACGTTGCTGTCGATTTAGCCCTCGATCTGGCGCGCCACTGATTATTGTTCATCACTCACGTTGGAAATGTTTTTATGTATCAAATTAATGCCTTAAACCCAAAAGATGAAGGGCATCAGGCTCGAAAAAGATTTGGTCAAAACTTTTTACATGACCAGCGTGTCATTGCCAAAATTGTACGCTCAGTCAATCCGCGTCCAGGTCAGAACATTCTGGAAATTGGCCCGGGTCTGGCCGCTTTGACTTCACCTTTAATTGGTGAATGTGATGCCTTAACCGTACTTGAGCTGGATCGTGATCTGGCTGCTGGCCTGCCGGGTCGTGTGCCGCATCCGGAACGTTTAACCATTATTGAAGCCGATGCCTTGAGATACGATTATTCTCAGTTGTTCCAGGAAGATCGTCCATTACGTGTGGTCGGTAACTTGCCCTATAATATTTCAACGCCACTGTTATTCCATCTCTTGGAATTTGGTGACAAAGTGCAAGACATGCATTTCATGCTGCAAAAAGAAGTGGTAGACCGCATTACCGCATCACCCAATACCAAAGAATATGGCCGTCTGTCGGTGATGATTCAATATTTCTGTAAACCGACTTTCCTGTTCGAAGTGCCACCTGGATCTTTTAATCCGCCACCAAAAGTGACCTCAGCGGTATTCCGTTTAGAGCCTTATAAAGTTAAACCGATTGTGGCGAAGAATGAAAAAGCTCTGACACGACTGGTATCGCATGTATTTACCCAGCGTCGTAAAACTCTGCGTAACAGCTTGAAGGGTATGCTGGTTGAAGAGGGTTTTGAAAAAGCGGGTGTTGATCCGATGGCACGTCCAGAAACACTGACACTTGAACAGTTTGTTGCACTTTCAGATCAAATGGTGGCTTAAATTACGATGAACCGTACTGCTCGATATAATTATGTGATTGGGGATGTTCAAGGCTGTTTTGAGGCTTTGAAAGCTTTGCTTAAAGAAATCAAGTTTGATGCAGATCGGGATTTTATCTGGTTTGCCGGAGATTTGGTTGCACGTGGTGAAAACTCAATTGCAGCATTGCGGTTTATCAAAAAGCTGGCTGAGCAAGGTGCAGCTGCGACGGTCTTGGGAAATCATGATTTGACTTTGCTGGCTTATGCCCGCGGCATCAAACCGGTGAAAGAAAAAGACAATATCCGTGATGTGATTGATGCGATCGACAGTGATGACTTGATTGACTGGCTGCGCAAACAGCCAATGTGTCTATTTCCAAATGAGCAGACCATTTTGACGCATGCTGGAATTCCGAATATCTGGAGTGCAGAAAAAACTGCTCAATTGGCACAAGAAGTTGAAGCGATCATTGCTCATGATGACTTTGATGTGCTGGATGATTTCCTGAAAGAAATGTTTGGGAAAGAACCAGCACTCTGGTCGGATCAACTACAAGGCCATGAACGTATTCGCTGTATCGTGAATTACTTGACCCGGATGCGTTTAATCGATGCTAAGGGACGCCTGGAATACAGCTTTAAAGATGCGCTGGATGATCCGATGCCGCAAGGCTTTAAACCTTGGTTTGAATTTGAATCACAGGCCGCACAAACTCATCAGATCCTGTTTGGTCACTGGGCCGCCTTGAACGGTAAAACCATTTCGAACAAGATTCAGAATGTAGATGGCGGTTGTGTCTGGGGTAATCAACTCATGGCATTCCGCCTAGAAGATCAGCAGATGTTTGCAGTGGATAATCCGGCGATGTAAGCACATTCCATAAAAAAGCCACGTGATTACGTGGCTTTTTTAGTTTTAAAATTTAGTCTGCTCGAATCCAGGTCTGGTTACGGCCTAGAACTGAAACGCCAATACTGGCACGTAAGGTTAAACGTTTACCGGTATTGTTTAAACGCATTTTTGCATCATAAATTTTACCTGCCAATGGATCGATAATACGACCTTTGTCATAATTTTTGGTGCCTTCAACCAGTTTTAGGCCTTTTAAAATGGTCATGCCTAAAATAGGCTGATTGGTATAAGGTGCAGGGCAGTTATTGCATTTTTCACGTGGATTATAGTCTGGGCGAGGCGTGATTTTTACAATTTTGCCTGAATAGGTATTATTTGCTTCTTTGCTAATGACGATAATCGCTTTAGCCGCCCCCGTTTTATCATCAATTTGTTGCCAGGTCCCGGTAATATCGTTTGCCCACAAATTCGTCATACATCCTGCTGTAAGCGCGGCAAGTAATATTTTTTTAAACATAGAGAGTCATTCCAAAGAATTTTTATCATCGCCCGCTCATGTTAGAAATCTTACTAAAATAGTCAACACTTATCTGAATACTATAGAGTTGATACACTAAAAAAAGCTGCCAATTTGGCAGCTTTTTTGAATAATGAGAATTAGGTATTAATCTTGGCGAATCCAGGTCTGGCTACGGCCTAAAGCGGACACACCCACATAACCACGCAAGGTTAAACGTTTACCATTGGCATTTAGACGCACTCGAGCGTCATAAACTTTACCTGCCAATGGATCAATCACTTTACCTTTTTCATAATTGTTGGTGCCTTCCACATGTTTTAAGCCAGTCAATACATCCATGCCCAAGATCGGCTGGTTGGTATAAGGTGCAGGACATTTACTACAGGTTTTCTGTGGGGTATAGCCTGGACGTGGAGTTACTTTAATAATTTTTCCAGCAAAAGTCCCATTATCATTTTGACGAATTTCAATAATCGCTTTTGGTGAGCCGGTTTTATCATCAATTTGCTGCCAGATGCCAGTCAGATCCTGCGCATAAGCAGTCTCAGTCATCAGTGCAGCGATGAACATTAATCCTAATTTAGTTTGTTTCATTATATTTATTCCTTTTTTATAGATGAATAAAATATCCTCAACACAAAAGTGCTGTTTTTATTAATCCTGGCGAATCCAGGTTTGTGTGCGACCAATCGCAGATATTCCGATATATCCACGTAAAGTCAGTCGTTTCCCATTAGCAGAAATCCGCCCTTTTAAATCATAAATTTTACCGGTTAATGGATCGAGTACCCGGCCATGTGCATAGTTATTTGTAGTGGTGGGTTTCAGTCCTTTAATGACGTCTAATCCCAAAATCGGTTTATCTGTATAAGGAGGTGGACATTTGACACATTTTTCCCGTGGCGTATAACCTGGGCGAGGTGTGACTTTATTAATCGTTCCGGTATACGAGCCATCAGCCTGCATTTTCATGTCAATCAATGCTTTAGGTGAGCCGGTTTTATCATCAATCTGTTGCCAGAGACCAGATAACTCCTGAGCAAAGGCCATAGAGCCTGTGAATAAAGAAGCTGAAAAAACAGTTAAAATTGCGATTTTATACATGCGATATCCTTATCCTTATTTTTTTATGAACATTCACCTAATTCCATGTGGTGAACGATGATGCAAACTACGTTAATACACTTTCATAATCTATATTGCATGAAAAAAGCATATGTTTAATATTCATACAACCTAATGCATTAAAATGCAAGTTTCTATCTACTAAAGCATAACTCCATCACATTTTTTTAATTAAGCAGGAATTAATCCTGCTTAATCCAGGTTTGACTACGGCCTAGTGCTGAAACGCCGATATAGCCGCGTAGGATCAGACGTTTCCCATTGGCACTTAATTTTGCCTTGGTGTTATAAAGATTCCCTGATAATGGATCAAGCAGCTTGCCTTGAGCAAAACTGTTATTGCCGACGTGCTTTAAGCCAGTGAGCACATCCAGGCCGAGAATAGGTTTATTGGTATAAGGTGCAGGACAGGACACACAGTTTTCTTTCGGGGTATATCCAGGACGCGGGGTGATTTTTGTGATCTTGGCAGCATAGACGCCGGAAGCCGTCTCACGAATTTCGAGGAATGCTTTAGGTGAACCAGTTTTGTCGTCAATATTTCTCCATGTCCCTGAAAGGTCAGAGGCCAAAGCCAGATGGCTGAAAGAGGCTAAAAGTAAAGTTGAAAAAAATTGAACTTTATTCATATATCTGTTCCTAGGTTGGATTAGAGTTCTTACTCTATAGTAAGAACGATTACCACATAAAACAAATGATTAATTTGATTCACTAGTCACATTTTTTGCAAATAAAGTATAAAAGTTGGCAACCAGATCGCGGTAAAGACCGCATTTACCGCCATGCCAAAAGCAGCATAACGACCTGCAACACTGCCGCGCTGCCAGGCCTGAGCTGTGCCGATGGCATGTGCGGCCAGTCCTAAAGCCAATCCGGAGGCACGTTCATCATTAATATGTCTCAGAATAAATGGAGAAAAAGCTGCACCAATCACGCCAGAAAGAATCACGATCAGAATGACCATGCTGATGGGTGCATCCAGCAAGGTGGCAATATTAATCGCAATTGGAGTGGTCACTGCGCGGGTAGCAAACGCCATAATGTCTGCAGAGGACATATGCAGCAGATAAGCCAGTCCCATCGGCAAGGCGACAGCACTGATACTGGCAAAAACCAAAATGCCGATAATGGCTTTGAGCGGCAAGTCATCGTAGCGCATCGCGGCCAGAGGGATCGCCAGGGCGACGGTCACATAGCCGAGTAAATGGTTAAAGAGTGGATTAACTTCATCCATGTAATTTTCATAGGGAATGCCTAGCACAAATAAAATCGCCAGTACAAAGAACATGCTGAACACGATGACGGGAATTTGCGGTATGAACCGGTTACAGGGTTTGGCAATCAGATAGGCGCTGAGCGTAACCGCAAAGCCATACAAAATAGATAACATGCGGAACTCCTATAACCAGCGCTTGGCCATTTTGGCGTAAATCCATAAAGGAATCAGGGTGCTGAAAAACATGATGAACAGAAAGGCCGGAATTTTCTGGCCCATATGTACCAGCATCATCAGTGCACCTGCACTGACAGGCAGGAAAGCAAAGGCGCTTTCCTTCATCAGTTTGTTATTGGTATCCACGAGGCGAGCGGGGAGTTTGCCAAAGTAGCGCCAGGTAAACAGCGCAATTAAAAGACTCAATAACCCGACCAGATTGCCTAATTCAGGATGATTCAGTTGGGTCATTAACCAGACCGAAGCTTCCCGAAAGACAATAATAAGTAACAGGGTGCCGATCCATGCTGGCCAATCTATTCGTTTTATCCAGTTCATTGCTATGATCATTAATATTAATAAGTTTACTTATCAAGTTTTACTCGATCTTTGACTGGATTTCAAACGCTTCCAGTGGACGCTGAAATTGCTGCGCCTGTTTGCCTAGAATTTCATCTAAAGGTAAATGCGCCTGTTTAATCAACTGTTCCAGTTTTTGTGGGGCAATTCGAATATGCAGATGTAGCTGACCTTCATCATCATAATGTTCAGACTGGATCACATTCAAACTATAGAGCTGGTTACGCAGCTTGCCATAAGCGGGTTTCAGGATTAAATCGAAGGACTGTAGTTGCCCCATCAAGGACTCATGTACCGCTTTACGCAGCAGGTCGATACCTTCGCCACTATGTGCCGAAACATAGACCCGTTCCGGTTCACCCGGGCGTCGATAAATAATTTTGGCTTCTTCACCGCTACAGTCAATTTTATTGTAAACCTGCAGGATCGGAACATCGGCTCCAATTTCTTTCAGCACTTTTTCTACAGCTTCAATCTGCTCCAGCATTTCTGGGCTACTTGAATCAATGACATGCAGTAACAGCGTGGCTTCTACGGTTTCCTCCAAAGTTGCTTTAAAGGATTCCACCAGAGAATGTGAAAGATTACGGACAAAACCGACCGTATCGGCCAGTACCAGATTGCCAATCCCATCCCATTCCAGACGCCGTAAAGTAGGGTCCAAGGTTGCAAACAGCTGATCGGCTGCATAGACATCGCTATTGGCCAGCAGATTAAACAGGGTAGATTTGCCAGCATTGGTATAACCGACTAGAGATACTGTCGGCACAGCCGCTTTTTGACGGGCAACACGGCCTTGCATCCGGGTCTGGCGGACTTTATCAATACGTGCCTTGAGTTGCCCCATACGGATACGTAGCAAGCGCCGATCTGTTTCCAGCAGGGTTTCACCCGGACCACGCAAACCGATCCCGCCTTTCTGGCTATCGAGATTGCCACGACTACGAATCAAGCGCGAAGATAAATGCTGTAATTGTGCCAGTTCAACTTGCAGCTTGCCTTCGTAGGTACGTGCACGCTGGGCAAAAATATCCAGAATCAGTTCGGTACGATCTACCACGCGGCATTTGATTACCTGTTCCAGGTTCCGGGCTTGAGCAGGGGTTAAGGCATGATCAAAAATGACCAGATTGGCATCTAGTTCTTTTACACGTTCGGCAATTTCTTCTGCCTTGCCGGAGCCGATAAAAAATTTGGCATCAGGTTTCACCCGCTGAGCATAAATATGTTCCAGAATTTCAGCATCTGCAGACTGTGCCAGCAAACGAAACTCTTCAGCATCAAGGTCTTCCAGCATCTGTACGCTAACACTCACCAGAATGACGTGCTCTTTCCCTCGATGTTGTTGTAAATATTCCACTCAGGCCAATCTCCACTTGAAAACTTTAGTGTAGTTGAAAAAAGGCTGTGCAGATACTGAATTAGCGCGGCTTTGGTTTAGAGTACGCTGATAAACAGTTGTGCAAGTGTTACCAGTACCACGGCATAGATGAAAGTGCCGCCCAAAATATATTTGAGCACTTGTAATGGTTGAGGTGTGTCGTTCGCGGGCTGGGTTTGATCTGGCATGGCTACGATCCTTTTCAATCTAATATTTCGATAGTTTTACTTTGAATGATTTTTTAATCCAATTAAAATTGAAGATATAGATGTTATTGGTCGATTTTTATTATCAATGCAAGTTGCGAATGAAAAGTATAGAATGAGTTTAATTCGTGGATATTCCCTGTATCTCGCTTAGGATTTAATGACGTTTTTATGAATTCAACTGTACGAAACCAGACTCCAGATATCGAAGGCTTGGCCAAGTTTTTCCTGTATAGCCGGAAAATCACAGCTTCATTGGCTACCATTAGTGAAGGGTTTTACTTGGTTTTTCGTCATGGCTTATATAAAAATCCGAATAACCCGGCCAATACGCGCTATGTGCAACATTTTTGCCGCCAGTTATGCAAAGTATTCAATATCGAAGTGCAGGTGCATGGCGAGATTCCACGTGAACCCGCCTTATGGGTCAGTAATCATGTGTCCTGGCTGGATATTGCCGTTCTGGGTTCCGGAGCGCGCGTATTTTTTCTGGCAAAAGCAGAAATTGAGAACTGGCCGATTTTAGGGAAATTGGCCAAGGGAGGGGGTACCTTATTTATTAAACGTGGTTCAGGAGATTCCGTCAGGATTCGTGAACAAATTACCGGTTTCCTGAAACAGAATATTCCGGTGCTGTTCTTTCCTGAAGCGACGACTTCTGATGGGCGAGCCATCAAAAAAGTGCATGGCCGGATTTTAGGCGCCGCGATTGAAGCGCAGCGTCCTGTACAAATCTGTCTGATTTGTTATGTGAATCAGCAGGGCGAACTCGATATGGTTGCGCCGTTTGTCAATGACATCAGTTTTGCCGCCCATGTCAAAAAAGTACTGGAAATGCCGCAAGTCATTGCACATTTAGTGGCTTTACCTGCAATTGCCACTGAAGGGCATACGGTTGAAAGCCTGACCCGTGTGGTCCAGGAAAAAATGCAGACTGGCCTGGTTGAACTTCAGTCACGGGTATTAAAAAAGCCTCAATAAGAGGCTTTTTTATGGTTTCTGTTCAAAGAATCAAACTTACATAAAGCCTTCAATCGGCAGCCACGACACCAGTTTAAGTCCAGCTTTCTGATACCATTTCATTTTTGGTTCTTTACTAAAGGTTTGAACCTCACCATTGGCTTTCTTGATTTTCCAGTTAATGTTCTGATTCGCATCCAGCACCAGTTTATACGCATATTTGCTTAAATTTTTGTCCATGGTGTCGTGTACTGCACGTGCTAAAGACGGACTGTTCAGCAACACACCAATTTCAGTATTCAAATAGGCTGAACGCGGATCAAAGTTAAAAGAACCAATAAACACCTGTTTTTGATCTAGTGCCATCAACTTGGCATGCAGGCTGGAACGACTCAATCCTTTCAGGCTAACTTTGGCTTTTTTCGAAATTTCCTCTGTATTGGCATTTAGGTGATTAGCTTCTGGCGCTGCCAAGAACTCATACAGCTGCACCCCATTTTCCAATAGATCCTGACGATATTTGGCATAAAAGGCATGCACCACAGCAACGTCGTTGGCCTTAAAAGAATTGGTCAGGACGCGAACCTTGATATTTTCATTCGCCAGTTTCTTTAAACGGTCTGCACCAATTTTTTCCGGAACGAAATAGGCAGAGACAATATCGACACTTTGTTCAGGTTTTTCCAGGCGCTGTAATAACTGGAAATTCAGGTGTTCTTCGGTTTTGGCCTTGGCTTTGATTTTGCTCGGTGGATCTTTGACCACTTCAGCTTCCACCCAATCCAGCTGAATGTTTTGTTCCAGCCATTGGTCAAAGGCTCTGGAACGATTGGCCAGATCCAGATAATTTTGAGTCGCTGGATCCTGACTATGGGTTTCTAGCTGTTCTTTTAAGCTTGGAAAACGTAAGCCATGATGCCGTGGATTCACAACCTCTTGCACCGGATAGGCATAATCATCATTCCAGTATTCATCGAAGGAATGAATGATTTCATCCGATGCCGCACCGACCAGCATCACATCGACATCAGAGAACTGATAGCTTTCACTGACATTATAATACTGGTTGCTCATATTGCGCCCGCCAATCAAGGCAATCTGGTTATCGGCAATAAAACTTTTATTGTGCATGCGGCGGTTAATGCGCTTTAAATCCAGCACCATGTCCATGGCGCGGTATTTACGAAAGCGATAGGGATTATACAGTTTGACATCGATATTCTGATGCTGGTTTAAGGCCAGATAAATCCCTTCCATTTTCTTGGCATTATTGTCATCCATCAACAGGCGCACTTTTACGCCACGATCCGCTGCCTGAATAATCGCATGCAGGGCGAGGGCACCGATTCGGTCATTATCCCAAATGTAATATTGCAGATCCAGACTGCGTTCCGCTTTATTAATCAGCTGAATCCGCGCAGCCAGTGCTTCAAGCGGATCATACAGCACGCGATAACCGGTCAACCCGATGTTCTGATCACGTAAAGGTTCAACAATTTGTGCCAGGCTGGTTCGCGATGTATCCGTTTCAAATGCCATCTGGCTTGGCTGTTCGGTTTGCTTGGGTAAGGTGCTACACCCAGGGAGACCCAGTACCAGGCTACAGCTCAGTAAAATGCCGGCTTTATAGCGATGAGTGCGTATAAAACTTGAGGATTGAAGATGAACTTGATCGCGGGGAGCAGTGGCCATATAAGTCGAAGAATGAAAAATTAGAATTGAGTATAATTGCCAGCTATGAAAAGATAAATATAAAGCCAGTAATCTGCTGCTCGACTGAATAAGGCCAATTTATGTGGGATTCGAATTCCGTACTGTTTTATTTTTATCTGGGAATGGCGATTTTAGCCATCTGGGCTGTGGCTCAGGCATGGTCGAGCCAATCACGTACCGAAACCATTCATCCCTTTAAAGCTTTTGGTCATTTGCTGGCTTTTTATCTTGCCTATTTATTAATCCCTTTGGTTTTCTTCAGTATTTATGCTGGATGGACGGGGTATTATTCGCTGCATGAAGCTATTTTTGTATTTTTGCTTAGTGGGGTTTTGACTTATGCACGCTTTATCGAGCCGCATTTAATTCAAGTGAAAACGACACAATATCAGATCAATGCAGATAAACGTTTAAAGCAGCCAGTAAAAATCGCCCTGATTGCAGATTTGCATATCGGTCTGTTTTCGGGTCATGAGCGTCAGTTGCGACAAATTGTACACAAATTAAATCATATTCAACCTGATTTGGTGGTGGTTGCTGGCGACTGGACTTACGAGCCAGAAAATAAACTGGCACAGGAATTGGCCATTTTAAAAGAGATTCACGCTCCGGTCTATTCAGTCAATGGTAACCATGACGAGCAATATCCCGGACCGCCGATTCGCGAACTGTTGCACTATGCACTGCAAGTCAATCAGGTCATGGATATCGAAGGTCAAATTGTCGAATTTGATGAGTTTCGCCTTTTGGGCGTGGGTGATCTCTGGGCTGGAAAAGCCGATATGCGCAGTTTGCCAGACTTGCCTCAGGACAAGCCTTGGGTCATTCTTTCGCATAACCCGGATACGGTCGATATGATTCCCAAACTGCCGACGCGTCCTCTGATGTTGTCTGGACATACCCATGGCGGACAGGTAGAGCTGCCTTGGCTAACTAATTACGTCATGAAAAAGGTTTCAATTTTGGGACATAAAAAGGGCATGTACCGTCATGAACATGCAGATGTGTTCGTCACTGTTGGTACCGGCTTGGTCGGTGTACCTTTCCGTTTTCGGGTGCCACCTACCATTGATATTATTGAACTAATCTAAATTCAGTCGGCATTCTGTACTGCGTTAACTGATAATCCAGACCAGAATCAATAACACGACTGCGACGGCTGCCATCATCCAGATTTTCTTTTCAATTTTTCGGGTTGGCACATTTTCACGTAATTGTTGCGCAGTGATTTCAGCTTCTGTGGATGTGCTCAAACTAGGATGGGTGGGGATTTCCAGTGGCGGTGTCACCAGGTCGATATCACCGGCATCATCACTAAAGCGTGGACCGGTACTTTCATGCTTCATGACCACATCATGTTCCCGCACAATTTCATCAATCACTTGCAGCGCCTGAGCTTCATCCAAGGGTGTATTCTCGGTGATATAGCGAACAGCTTCTAATTTTTTATCATCTTCCAGCAAAATAATGATATTGACCAACTGCTCCTGCGAGAGGTATTCAATAAGATCCTGCATGGCCTTGCCTCATTTTTTTAAATTGAGTTCATTTGATTGTTGAGCAAATTTAACGAGATAAGTAGCCGAGTTTTGTTGTGAAATGATAAAAAAAGCCAGCATCAAGTGCTGGCTTTTGAATCAATCTAAAATCTTAGATCTGATTATTTACATCATCATTCTTGGTTTCACGAATCAGCAAAAACGCGACAAGCGATAGGATAGATGCTGCGGTCAGGTAATAACCGACTGCAGACAAACCATAGGCCGTTGCCAACTTGGTTGCGATTAGCGGTGCAAATGATGCACCGAAGATGCCTGCCAAGTTAAAGGTTAATGCAGAACCCGTATAACGTACTGAAGTCGGGAAGATTTCAGACAATACCGTACCGATTGGCCCATAAGTTAAGCCCATGATCGCCAGACCAATACACAAGAACAGGAACACCACCAAGGTGCTGCCAGATTCAAGCATATCTGCAAAGAAGATACCGAAGATCGCAGAAATGACACATACCGCAATCGAAGTAGTCTTACGGCCAAATTTCTCTGCCAATACTGCTGAAAGCGGGATGAATGCAGCAAAACACAGAGTTGCAACTAACTGCAATTGCAGGAATTCTTCACGAGAATAACCAAGTTGTTTGGTTCCCCATTGCAGCGCAAATACCGTAGTAAGATAGAACACAACGAAAGTACAGATTGCAGCAATCGTACCCAGAACCAGCATGCGGGAATGCTTTTTGAATACCTGAACAAAAGGAACATTCACTTCTTTCTGTTTATCCAGCACTTTTTGGAAAGCAGGTGTTTCATGCAATTTTAAACGAATCCATAAACCCACAATTACCAACAAGGCACTTGAGATAAACGGAATACGCCAGCCCCAAGCCATAAAGTCAGCTTCAGACATGAAAGCGCCAAGCGTCAGGAAAGAACCTGTTGCCAGAATAAAGCCGATTGGAGCACCCAGTTGCGGGAACATGCCATACCAGGCACGCTTGCCTTCAGGGGCATTTTCAGTTGCAAGAAGTACAGCACCTGACCATTCACCACCTAGACCCAAGCCCTGACCTAAACGGCACAGTGCAAGTAACAATGGCGCAGCAATTCCGATTTGCGCATAAGTTGGTAACAGGCCAATCGCAACGGTTGAAATCCCCATAGTTAGCAAAGCTGCAACCAAGGTGGCTTTTCGTCCGATCCGGTCACCTAAATGACCAAATAATGCTGCACCAATCGGACGGGCAATAAAGGCAATGGCAAAAGTCGCAAGAGACTGAATGGTTGCGGTCATTGGATCTGTACTAGTAGGGAAGAACAGATACGGAAAAATAATGACAGCAGCGGTGGCATAAATATAAAAATCGAAGAATTCGATTGTGGTGCCTACCAAGCTTGCTGTTAAAACGCGAAATTTTGAATTTTGTGCTGGCTGAGCAGCAGAATTAGACGACGCCATGGAAAACCTTACACTTACTAAAAATAAAAAAACTTAGTTTTAAAAGCGTAATCTTTTTAAAAAAGGCGTAATTTTTTAAAAAAACAACTGCAATCTTCTCGCTTCAACTCGCTCAGGGTCACTGAAATGAAAAAGGAGATGATTAAATCACGTAAAGATAGATAGACAGAAAATGTGATCCTGCGCCTATCAATACAAATATGTGCCAGATAGCGTGGGTATATCTTACTCTTTTTAAAGCGTAAAACAATGCACCCACGGTATAAGCGAGTCCACCAATGATGAGAAAGGTTAAAGATTGAGCACTTAAATATTGCTGCATGTCATCAATCACCAGCAGCGCCAGCCAGCCCATGGCCAGATAAGCCGCCAAAGAAAGTTTCTGGAAACGATGAATGAAAACGAACTTGAAAAGTGTGCCAAGAAGGGCAATCACCCACAGCGCAATCAATAAATACTGGGCTTTGGCGGTAGGAATGGCAATTGACAGGAAAGGGGTATAAGTTCCGGCGATTAAATAATAAATCGCAGTATGATCGATTTTTTTATAAAAATAACGGCGGTCTGCTGCAGTGGCCATGTGGTAAAGCATTGAAGCAGAAAACAGCAGAATCATGCTCAGTGCATAAACCCACAGTCCAATCCATTGTCCAGTACTCAGGTAAGACCCTTTAATAGTCAAAAGAATACCGGCAATAATGGACAGCCCGGCACCTACACCATGACTAATATAGTTAATCCGTTCCTCATTTTGATCATAATCTGGAACCAGTGGAGCATTCTGCATGATTGTCATTCTTTTTAAAATATACACTTGTATAGTAATTCAATTTTGCTTTTAGGTTAAGAAGATTTAAACTTGATGCGCAATTCATTTCAGGTTTTATCTATGTCAACGTTGGCAACTCTCTCAGATCAGGAACAGCAATTCTTGGATACCTTTCAGCAAGCTGTTGAAAGGAATCAATTCGATCGCCTGATCTTAAGCCAGTATAAAGGTGAACTGCAGGATTTAGAGAAAATGACCTTGCGAGTCATTACATTAAATGAACAGCGCGTATTGAGTTGTCTATATCGTTACAAGACGCAGGATGTCACGAAAAATTATCCTTTAGATGAAGCATTATTTCAGGTTACTTCACTACTGGCGTGTTGCAAACAGGCCAATCTGATGACAGTAGATGAAGAATTACAGCTGAAAAAAAACAAGAAAAAAGCTATGTTAACGCGTAGCAAACATAAAGCCACGATGAATCAGGTGAAGCCTGCTGAACAAGGCCATGACCGGATTAAACAACGTTATGTCGATCAGGACAGCATCTTTCTCCAATATCTCGGTATTACCGATCAAAAAGCGCAAATCATTCCGAGCATGGCGCGTAAATGGAAGCAGATTAATAAGTTTGTGGAAATTTTCTCAGGTGCATTGGCACAGATTAAGCCGCAGGCTGAAGGCCTGCGTGTGGTGGATTTTGGTTCGGGTAAAGGCTATCTGACCTGTGCTTTATATGACTATATGCAAAAACATGCTCAAACCCCGTATGTCACCGGGGTAGAACTTAATCCGAAAATGGTCGAATTCTGCCAGAATGTCGCACAACAATCCGGTTTTGATCAGTTGGACTTTTTTCAGGGTGATGTCCGTACCTATGCACCGGAACATCTGGATGTGATGATCGCCTTGCATGCCTGTGATGTCGCAACGGATTTTGCCATTCATAGCGGCATTCGCCTGAATGCGCAGATAATCATGTGCGCGCCGTGTTGCCACAAGGAATTGCGTCCGCAGTTACAGGCGCCAAAAGTACTCAGTCCGATGTTGCAGTTTGGTATTCATGCCGGACAACAGGCAGAAATGCTGACCGATACCATTCGTGCTTTATTGCTCAAAGCTTATGGTTATGAAACCAAGGTTTTTGAGTTTGTGGCGCTGGAACATACTAGTAAAAATAAAATGATTCTGGCAACAAAACGCAAAGACTATCAATACCCCGATCAGGCGGTTCTGGCACAAATTCAGGCCTTGAAAGAGATGTATGGAATCCAGAAACATTCACTGGAATTGTTGCTCAATGATCAGTGGGACCAACAGGGAATTGGTTCTAAATGCTAAATAATCTAGAATTGAAAATAGTGTCCGGCAGCTGGAAGGATTTGGCAACGCCTGCCAAAATGATTCGTGAAGCCGTATTTATTCAAGAACAGCATATAGCAGCTGAAGATGAGTGGGATGCTGAGGATGCGGTTGCTGTACATTTCATTGTTTTTCAGCAGGATCAGGCGATTGCTACAGCACGCTTATTGTCAAATCACAGTATCGGTCGGGTTGCAGTCCTAGCAACAACACGCGGTTTAGGTGTTGGTCAGCGCTTGATGCAGGCCGTGATTGACTATGCGCGTGCAGAGCAGCGTGAGTTGGTCAAGCTATCTTCGCAAGTGCATGCCATTGGCTTCTATCAAGCGCTGGGATTTGAAGCTCAAGGTGAGGAATATCTGGATTGTGGAATTCCGCATATTGATATGTATTTAAAGCTTTAATTTTCAGCCATTCAAATACAAAAAAGCGAGGCATTGACCTCGCTTTTTGATGCATAGCCTGAATCTGAATTAGTGGCCATGCGCTGCATTTGAGCTGTGTTCGGCATTATTCATGTTGGCATGTTCTTCAGCTGACATATTGTGTTCAGCGGCTGTCGTACCTGGATGAGCAGTATTGGCAGCTTCACGTGATTCACGATCTGCTTGCGCTTTGGCAATGGCTTCTGGAGACATCGTAGGCGCATTTTTAAAAGCGTGTTGCTGGGTAGTTTGTTTATTTTGCTGGCTTGGCATGTAATCTGGTTCATTACTTATCGCGAGCCAAAAAATAAGCATGAATAATCCACCTAAAATACAGAAGATGATAAGTGCTTTCCAACCCCAAGGAGATTTTTCAGGTGAACTGTGATCAGTCATAGGTCTTACCCACGTGGATATCAAACTTATGTAACTTTATAACATAAATTGATCAAAAAGCAGATCGAAATCTGTCATCAGATGAGTCTATCCAGTGCATGAAGCAAATCCAGAAGATAAAAAAGAGGAAACACGTTCCTCTTTTATTTAAGTGCTCAAGTTATTGAATCGGCTGGGCGTGTGCTGCGCGATCTTTGAGGAGTTGTGGGGCTTTGAAGCGTTCGCCATATTTATTTTCAAGTACTTTGGCACGGGTCACGGCTTTGGCTAAACCATACTGATTCAAGAATTGTACTGCACCACCTGTCCAAGCGGCAAAGCCAATACCAAAAATGGAACCGACATTGGCATCGACCACAGATTCCAAAACACCTTCTTCCAGACAGCGCACGGTATCTAGTGCCTGTACAAACAGGAAGCGGTCAATCATTTCCTGTTCAGAAATATCGTTGTCTTTTTTCCAGTGGCTGAGACCAGACCAGAGCTGTTTTTTGGCATCGGCCGGATAATCATAAAAACCTGCGCCTACAGCCTTACCTTTACGGTTAAATTCGTGAATCATACTGTGAATCACGTCATCAGCGGGTGATTTAGTGATGATCTGACCTTCTGCTTCTAAAGCTTTGTATCTTTCATTGGCCACATGTTCAGACAGGGTCAAGGACACTTCATCCTGAATCGCCAACGGGCCTACCGGCATACCGGCTTTGAGAGCTGCCATTTCAATTCGTGCCGGATGTACGCCTTCTGCCAGCAGACGCAAGCCTTCCTGTACAAAGGTGCCAAACACGCGGCTGGTAAAGAAGCCACGGCTGTCATTCACCACAATCGGTAATTTGCCAATTTGCTGCACGAAATCGAAAGCTTTGGCCAGCGTTTCTGGCGAGGTATTTTTACCTTTGATAATTTCCACTAGCTGCATTTTATCGACCGGACTGAAGAAATGCAGGCCGATAAAGTTCTGATCATTTTTTGAAGCCTGGGCTAATTCTGTGATCGGCAGGGTCGAGGTATTCGAAGCCATTACGCCGTTGCTGGCAAGATATTGTTCTGCCTCTTGTGTAACTTGAGCCTTGAGCGTGGGATTCTCAAATACGGCTTCAATGATCAGGTCACAACCCGCTAGATCTTCATTCGATGCAGTTGTTTGAATCAGGCTTAAAAACTGATCTCGTTTCTCGGCTGATAAACGCCCTTGAGCGACTTTTTTATCCAGTAGTTTCTGGCTATAGGATTTGCCTTTTTCAGCCGCTTCTAATGAAATATCTTTCAGAACTACTGGAATGCCTGTGCTGGCAGTGGCATAGGCGATCCCAGCACCCATCATGCCTGCACCTAAAATACCGACTTTAGTGGCTTTCCACTTTTCAATATCTTGAGGGCGACTGGCACCGGACTTGATTGCATTCAGACCATGCCAGAAAGTGCCAATCATATTTTTAGAAATTTGACTGGTCGCCAAATAAGTAAAGTAACGCGATTCAATGGTCAGGGCAGTATCGACATCGACCTGTGCACCTTCTACCGCAGCCGACATGATCGCTTCAGGCGCAGGATAACAGCCTTTGGTTTTATCGCGCAGCATCGCCGGAGCAATTGCCAGCATCTGGGCAACTGCTGGTGTCGAAGGGCTACCACCCGGAATTTTATAGCCTTTTACATCGAATGGCTGCTGAGATTTTGGATTGGCTTTGATCCAGGCAATGGCCTTTTTCAACAGTTCATCGGTACTGTCTGCGACCTCATGAATCAGCCCTAAAGATTTAGCTTTATCGACTCCAAACTGTTTGCCTTCCATTAATAAAGGAAGGGCATTTTGCAGACCGAGCAGGCGGATGCTACGGACGATACCACCGCCACCTGGTAATAAACCCAGTGTGACTTCAGGCAGGCCAAATTTGCTTTTAGGGTCATTCAGGGCAATACGATGATGGGCACACAGGGCAATTTCCCAGCCACCGCCAAGCGCCGTGCCATTCAGTGCAGCAACCACAGGAATACCACGAGTTTCGATATAGCGTAGTTTGGCTTTCATCTCTTCAATCATATTGAAGAATTCAGTTGCATGCTCAGGAGTGGCTTGAATCAGTTCATCCAGATCGCCGCCAGCAAAGAAAGTTTTTTTCGCTGAACGGAAAATAATCCCGGCAATATCTTCATCTGCTTGTAACTGGGCAACGACTTCATCTAGTGCCGTACGAAAGTCGGCATTCATGGTATTTGCAGACTGGTTTGGAGAATCAAACGTTAAAATAACAATATTATCTTCATTTTTTTGATATTGAATTGCGCTCATTATTTTTCTCCTTATACCAGTTCAATAATGGTTGCGATGCCCATACCGCCACCCACGCAAAGTGTGGCTAGTCCACGTTTTTTGCCCTGGCGTTCTAACTCGTCCAGTAATGTCCCTAAAATCATCGCACCAGTCGCACCGAGTGGATGTCCCATGGCAATTGCACCGCCGTTGACATTCACCTTGGCAGGATCAACCTTCATTTCATTGATAAAGCGCATCACCACGGCAGCAAAGGCTTCATTGACTTCAAACAGGTCAATATCATCAATTGTTAAACCGGCTTTCGCCAAGGCCTTACGAGCAGCCGGGGCAGGGCCGGTCAGCATAATGGTCGGATCTGCACCGACCAATGCCGTCGCCAGTACTTTGGCACGTGGCTTCAGACCTTGTTCTTTTACTGCTTGTTCGGATGCGATCAAAACCACAGCTGCACCATCGACAATGCCTGAAGAATTCCCGGCATGATGCACATGATTGATAGCACCCACTTCAGGATATTTTTGCAGGGCAATTGAATCAAAGCCCATTTGCCCCATAGTGGCGAAACTTGGATTGAGTTTGCTCAGGCCTTCTGCTGTTGTTGTCGGTTTGATGAATTCATCTTTGTCCAGAATCACTACACCGGCTCTGTCTTTTACCGGGATAACAGAAGCATTGAAATAACCATTGGCTTGAGCAGCCGCTGCTTTCTTTTGTGATTGTTCGGCAAACTGATCTACATCTGCACGGCTATAACCGTCAATCGTGGCAATCAAGTCCGCGCCGATGCCTTGCGGAATAAAATCACAGGCCATATTGGTTTCAGGGTCCAGCGCCCAAGGGCCGCCGTCGGAACCCATCGGCACGCGGGACATGGATTCGACTCCACCTGCCACAACCAGATCTTCCCAGCCAGAACGGACTTTTTGTGCGGCCAGATTGATAGCTTCCAGACCGGAAGCACAAAAACGGTTGATTTGCACGCCTGCTACATCATTGTCCCAGCCGGCAGCGATGGCAGCCGTTTTGGCAATGTCGGCACCCTGATCACCAATTGGGGTGACACAACCGAGCACGATATCATCCACTTTTGAGGTATCAAATTGATGACGCGCCTGAAGTTCATTGAGTAAACCAGTCAGTAAGGAAATGGGTTTTACCTGATATAAAGATCCATCTTTTTTGCCTTTTCCGCGTGGGGTACGAATGGCGTCAATAATATATGCCTCGCTCATAGCATGTCCCTTTTATTGATTTGATGAAAATTATTCTAATGACTCGAGTGTAATCCTTAATTTTTGAAGTGCAATGACGAGAACGGGCCAGATCATTTGAGCGATTTAGCCAATTTTAGCTATAAAAAAGCCTAAGCTTTTGCTTAGGCGGAGAGAACTGGTTTTATTATTACATGCTCTTTTGCGGCATTACTTGATTAATGATAGCCATGTAATTGACGATACAGACCCGGAGTCACACCTGTCCATTTTTTGAAAGCACGGTGGAAGGTACTGGTTTCACTGAAACCGACCTGTTGTGCGACATCTTCAAGGGTAAGATCCGGATTAAGTAACAGGTGAATTGCTGCATCACGGCGCAAGGCATCTTTTACGCCTTGATAGCTTTTGCCTTCGGCTGCCAGACGGCGGCGCAAGGTTTGCGGTGATAGATAAAGCATCGACGCGACATCGTTTAATGTTGGCATTTCTTCGCCAATCTGGCTCTTCAGCACATCACGAATACGTGAAGTCAGTGAGTTGGTATTTTTGAATTTCACCAGCAGTTGGGCCGGCGCTGCTTTCAAAAATTCTTCCAGAGTTTCTTCATTCTGGCGAATTGGCAAATCCAGATAATCCGCAGCAAAAGTGATCTCGGTGCGTGGCATATCGAACTGCATTACCGGGGCAAAGAATAAGGCATCATATTCATCGGCATGGTCTGGACGAGGGTAGCTAAAATGCACGCGTTCCAGTGGCAGGCGACGCTCAATGAGCCAAGACGCCAAGCCATGCCAGATCATCAGCATGCTTTCAGTAATGAAATGATCCGGATCCATCGCATTTGGAATCAGCGGAACCAGACGTGCTTCGTGTTTGTCGCGTTCCAGGGTCACCGACCAGTCATCACCAAAGAGTTTGTAGAACTGGGAAGACAGTTCCAGTGCATCACCCAGAGTTTTGGCATGAATGATGAGCTGACACATGATCGCAAAAGTACCCAACCGGCGTTGCTGTTTGTCAAAGCCGACATGCTCGTCCTGGGTCACCATCCACAGCATTTTAATAAAGCGGGTATATTGTTCAGGCGAAATACGCGCTTTGGGCTGATGCAGCAGTTCTGCTTCAATCCCGACGTGAGACAATAAAGTATCGACATCCATGCCCAGACGCTTAACGCCAGATAAGGCTGCATTGACGAAGTGGATACTGATCGTATCACGACTCATGTTTAATCCTTCAGTCTCTTTAATGTTCACTAATAATTGACCTAAATGACGAAAAATAATAAAGCAATGGCAATTTACAAGAATACCTTTGCCATTTTCTTACATATTAGATTGCCGAAACTATCAAGGTAAATGGCTGAACATGACATTGTTTTTATGCATTTATGTGCCTAAGATGCTGAAAAAAGCAATATAAGTAGAGCAAATACTCCAATGTCATATGTATTAAAAGGATTGAAAATCCTAGATTTTTCTACACTTTTACCCGGCCCGTTTGCCACATTATATCTTGCTGATTTAGGTGCAGAAGTTGTGCATATTGAATCACCAACCCGACCTGACCTGTTGCGATTAATGCCACCTTTTGCCAATGGACAGGCCACTTCACAAAGTTATTTGAATCGAAACAAGCAATCGGTTGCACTGGATTTGAAAGATCCTACGAATATTGAACTGGTTAAATCCAGGATTGCAGATTATGACATTGTGATTGAGCAATTCCGTCCCGGGGTGATGCAACGTCTTGGGCTAGACTATCAAACCTTGAGCGAAATTAATCCGAAACTGATTTACTGTTCCATTACCGGTTATGGCCAAACTGGCACATATAAAGATAAAGCAGGACACGACATTAACTATCTGGCTTTGTCCGGAATTGCCGGACACAGTGGCCGGATTGAAAATGGTCCACCAGCCTTGGGAATTCAGGTCGCCGATGTTGCAGGTGGTTCCATGCATGCCGTGATTGCGATTCTGGCCGCGGTGATTGAACGCCAACAAAGTGGCAAAGGCCAGTATATTGACATTTCCATGACCGATTGTGTGGTAACGATGAATAATCTGGCGGCTTCTGCCAGTCTGGCCGGTAATCAGCATCAACGGCCTGAATCAGGGTACCTGAATGGCGGTACTTTTTACGACTATTATGAAACCCAGGATGGGCGTTATCTATCGATTGGCAGTCTGGAACCACAATTTATGCAGGGATTGGCACAGGCTTTAGAGCTGCCGATTCTTCTGGAAAAAGGCGCTTCTTATGCCGCTGAAGATCATGCTGCGGTGAAGCAGGCGATTCAGAATAAAATCAAGACCAAGTCTTTATCTGAATGGCAAACGCTGTTTGCCGCGTTGGATGTCTGTGTTGAACCGGTGCTCAAACTTGAAGAAGCGTTACATTCCGATCTGGCCCAGCAGCGGGGATGGATCGTACAAGTGCCACTCAAATCCAATAGTCAGCAAACCGAAGCACAACTGGCTTGTCCGATTAAATTTTCACGTTCCACGATACGTTATGAATTTGTAGGACAGCAATTGGGAGAGAGTCAAAATTGGTAGAATTTTTAAAGTGTTAATAAAGTAGATAATGAAAGTAGAGATAAATTTTTCTATATGAAAATAAGTAATAATGATTGAAGAATTTAATCATTATTACTTTAAATTTAATCGAATGCTGTAAATACTGAGATCCGTGAAACTTTGACAGGCTTATCAATAAAACCGCTATGAAATATGTATAAAAAGCATTTTATTGATAGGTTCAATCTCGCTATCCTTGCCGGCGATATAATAGAAACTACTAGCTGTACGCCATGTATTTATATACTGATTTCGATCAGCAACTGATTAATGAACGTGTTGCACAGTTCCGTGACCAAACGGAACGTTATTTAGCCGGTAAACTCACTGAAGATGAGTATCGTCCGCTTCGTCTGCAAAATGGTCTGTACGTACAGCGTTATGCGCCAATGTTACGTATTGCCGTGCCATATGGTTTGATGAACTCAAAACAACTTCGTAAAGTGGCTGATTTGGCAAAAGAATATGACCGTGGCTACGCGCATATTTCGACCCGTCAAAACATCCAGTTTAACTGGCCTGCGCTGGAAAATGTGCCGGATATGCTGGCTGAACTGGCCACTGTGCAAATGCATGCGATTCAGACTTCAGGTAACTGTATCCGTAATACCACGACGGATCAGTATGCTGGTGTGGTTGCAGGTGAAATTGCCGATCCGCGTCCGACTTGTGAATTGATCCGTCAATGGTCAACCTTCCATCCGGAATTTGCCTTCTTGCCACGTAAGTTCAAGATTGCAGTCTCTGCGCTTGAAGAAACCGATCGTGCAGCAACTGCATTCCACGATATCGGTGTGTATATCGTGCGTAATGAAGCAGGCGAAATGGGCTATAAAATCAAAGTCGGTGGTGGTCTCGGCCGTACGCCGGTGATTGGTAGCTTTATTCGTGAATTCTTGCCACGTGAAGACCTGATTGCTTATTTGGAAGCAGTACTTCGTGTATATAACTTGCATGGTCGTCGCGACAACAAATATAAAGCGCGTATCAAGATTCTGGTAAAAGCTTTAACACCAGCAGTATTTGCCGAGAAAGTTGAAGCTGAATTTGAGCATACGATTAAAACACTGAAAATCGATGCAGACACCTTGGCGAAAATGGATGAGAACTTCACGCCATTCGATTACCAAGATTATGCAGATGAAGATTTCACTGAACTGTTTGCACAATATCCAAAATTCAAACAGTGGTTCAACATTAATACCAATGCACATAAAGTGAAAGGTTATCGCATCGTGACGATTTCACTGAAACGTGCCGGAATTGCACCGGGTGATGTCAGCACCGAAGAAATGAACCTGATTGCAGACCTTGCCGATCAGTACACTTTCGGTGAGCTGCGTACCACGCATGAACAAAACATTTCCCTGGTCGATGTACCACAAAAAGATTTGTTTGCTGTATGGCAAACCCTTGACCAAAATAACCTGGCACGTGCGCATATCGGTTTCTTGACCGACATCATCTGCTGCCCAGGCGGTGACTTCTGTTCATTGGCCAATGCGAAATCCATTCCGATTTCTGAAGCGATTTCCCGCCGTTTTGATGATCTGGATACGATTTATAACCTAGGTAAACTGGATCTGAATATTTCAGGTTGTATGAATGCCTGTGGTCATCACCACGTGGGTAACATCGGTATTTTAGGTGTAGACAAGAAAGGTGCAGAATTCTACCAGATCACTTTAGGCGGTAATGCCGATCATGATGCTTCGATTGGTGACATTCTTGGCCCATCATTTGCAGCCGAAGTCGTGCCGGATATCGTAGAAGAAATTCTGAATACTTATCTTGATCTGCGTCAGGATGGTGAAGAGTTTATCGATACTTATCGCCGTGTCGGCATTCAACCATTTAAGGAGCGTGCATATGCTTAATACCGCACTTCAAGTGCTCTCTAAAGATGGCACGATTGCAGACAATACCTATCAATTGATGGGTGAAGATGGTGTTTTGCCTCAGGGTGATGTGGTATTAACTGTTGAACAGTTAGATCAAATTACCAATGTGACAGGCAAAAAAGCATTGTACTTAACTGTAGATGCTTCGCCTGAAACCAATGATTTTCCGCTCGATCAGCTCGATGCAATCTTTATTGAGTTTGCCGGTTTTAATGATGGCCGTGGTTATTCATTTGCAGCACTTCTTCGCCGTCAGGGTTTCCAAGGCGAATTGCGTGCCACCGGTGATGTGTTCAAAGATGTGCTGAATTACATGAAGCGTTCTGGTTTCGACACTTTCGTGATTAAAGAAGGTAAAGATATTCAGGAAGCCGCTGCAGGTTTGAATGATTTCAAAAATCCGTACCAGGCATCAACTGCGGTTGCACAGGCACATTATCAAACAGGTGCTTAATTTAAATTAAGTTGCTGTCAAAAAGCCGGATTGATTCCGGCTTTTTTATATCTTGATAAAAACCTTTAATTTTCTTCAAGTTGACAGTTGATCATCCAGTGAATTCCAAACTGATCGCTAAAGGCAGCATAAAGTGCGCCCCAAAAGGTCTTTTCTAGCGGCATCTCAATTTGACCATTCACCGATAAAGCATCAAAGAGTCGTTGTGCTTCAGCTTGTTCGCTAGCGTCTAAGTTAATGGAAATATAGTGGTTATTACCTTGCGTAAACACGGTATTGGTTTGCGCGCAAAATTGATCATTCGTATCGGATGCCATCAGTTCTGTAAATTCGTTAATGGGAAGTGAGATATGCAAGATTTTATTTTTATCCACTTCCGACAGTGTGACACCTTCTTCAGCTGGCATTTCACCATAACGACTCAGACTTGAAAATTCGCCTCCAAAAACTGATTTATAAAAGTTAAAGGCTGCTTCAGCCTGACCTTGGAAATTGAGGTAATGATTCAGTTGCATGGGAGAACTCCCTTTTTATTTTGCTTGCTTTAATCTACGCCACTTTGTGGTATTTTGCGCGAGCAAGCTTTATCAAAATGTAAGCGAAAAAAATCCTCCAGATCAGGAGGGTTTTTAACTCCCTCTCCTTATGGGAGAGGGATGGGGGTGAGGGAAGAGGTTAGAGTAACTCAATCGCTACAGCAGTTGCTTCACCACCACCAATACACAGGGCTGCAATCCCTTTTTTTCCACCGGTACGTTTTAGTGCATGAATCAAAGTCAGGATAATACGCGAACCGGTTGAACCCACAGGATGGCCGAGTGCGCATGCACCACCATTGATGTTGACTTTTTCAGGATCTAGCTTGAACTCATCCATTGGACACATGGTGACCATGGCAAAGGCTTCATTGATTTCCCAAAGGTCGACATCAGAAGCGGTCCATCCGGTTTTATCCAGTACTTTTTGGATTGCACCGACTGGAGCAATGGTAAACTCAGATGGATGTTGAGAATTCGATGCATACGCCAAAATTTTGGCTAAAGGATTTAAACCTTTTGCTGCTGCATTGTCAGCCGAGGTAATTACTAAAGCTGATGCGCCATCTGAAATCGAGCTGGCATTAGCCGCCGTAATCGTACCGTCTTTAGCAAACGCTGGACGTAAAGTTGGAATTTTATCGATGTTGGCATTAAATGGTTGCTCATCTTTATCAACAACCACATCGCCTTTGCGGGTTTTAACTGTTACAGGCACGATTTCATCAGCAAAGTAGCCTTCATTGACCGCAGTTTGCGCACGCTTTAATGAGCGAATCGCAAAATCATCCATCTGCTCACGGCTATAACCTTTGGTATTTGCCATATCTTGGGCAAATGAACCCATCAAACGACCTGTTTCAGCATCTTCCAAGCCATCCAGAAACATATGGTCCTTGATTTCACCGTGACCCATACGGAAACCGCCACGTGCTTTTGGCAATACATAAGGTGCATTGGTCATGGATTCCATGCCACCGGCAACCACGATATCAGCAGAACCTGCTTTAATTATGTCAGCAGCCTGCATGACGGCTTTCATGCCTGAACCACATAATTTATTAATGGTCACAGCACCAGTAGAATCTGGAAGACCAGCTTGACGCATAGCTTGACGTGCAGGGCCTTGCTTTAAGCCTGCCGGAAGGACACAACCCATAATGACTTCTTCAATATCTGCTGGTTGCAGACCCGCACGGGCAATTGCTTCTTTAATGGTGACCGCACCCAGTTCGGGCGCAGTTGCACTTGCAAGGCTCCCCTGAAAGCCCCCCATGGCTGTACGTGCACCATTGACAATTACGATGTCAGTCATTGTTCTCTCTCCGTATGAGTTTTAATCAATTTTTCAGACTTAAGCAGTATATTGAAAAAAACTCAGGATTGAAGCGTTAATCGCAGCGAAGCATAAACTGGATAGTTCTGTTAGCAAGACGAGAGACTTTCGATCCGGATATGGCCCATTTTACTGAGTACAATACGCTGTTGGCTAGAAAGATGGGTAGAACAATAATAGAAACTACCATTTGAACCAATCGGCAAGGCAGTATGCGCTTGATAAGTGACACTCGGTAAACTCAAAGTTCCTCGCCAACTCAGGTTACCGTATTTGAGGTTCAGTGCATCAATATGTAAAATTTGTTCGTCTACATCCACTTGCCTGTTTTTATTTTTATCGATAAAAACCAGCATGTTCTTGTTCCATTGATTGGCTTGGCAACTGAGAGAATCTTGGCTCGGGCAGATTACAATATTTTGATGAAACACTGCAGCCTGGCTGCGTGCATAGCGATTAATTTGAGATAATTTGATCGGAATATTTTTGGCTTCCTGTTTAGATCGATATTCATGGAAGTACGGTAGAGCAATACTGGCCACGATTGCAATTATTGCAATACAGATAATTAACTCAACAATAGTAAACGCTCTTATTATTTTTTTATACATAGAGTTACCTGATTTATATATTATTTTTATAATAATGGTGTTATTAATTATATGTTTTTTATGCTTTATTGAGCGTGTAAATCAGTGCTTACTTAAGTTTCAAGAAAGCTGTTAAAAATAATTGGCAATCACAATAGGGCATTCGGAATAAAAAATTGAGTAAAAAGTTACCGAATTACAACGGAAATTGTAAGTAATTTTGTCAATAATTTACTTGATTAGATTAATCAAGCACTTGGAAAAATAATAAAGTGTTTGTATGATGCCATGTGAATAGCTTAAGAATAATACTGGGGTAATAAAAAGCCTATCTCAGGATGGCCTATTACGGGCTTGAGCTTGAACAACAATTGTTATCTCTGGAGGATAAATCCATGAAAATGAGTCGTATTGCTTTAGCTATGCTTGTAGCTGCACCTTTTGCTGCTGCCAATGCAGGCGTAACTGTTACTCCGTTGATGTTAGGTTATACCTTCCAAGACACTCAGCACAACAATGGCGGTGACGAGGGTGAGTTAACAACTTCTGGTCAAATGGAAGATGATTTATTTGTAGGTGCTGCTATTGGTGTTGAATTAACGCCATGGTTAGGCTTTGAAGCTGAATATAGCCAGGTTAAAGGCGATATGGCTGAGCTAGCTGGTGCTGAATACAAAGGTCAAAACATTGCAGGTAACTTCTATGCAACTTCTGATGTTTTTACTGGTAACTATGACAGCAAAGTGAAGCCATACATGCTTCTAGGTGCGGGTCACTACAAATATGAATTTGATGGTGCTACTGAAGCTCAATTAGGTCGCGTTGGTCGTGGTCTTGAAGAAGAAGGTACTCTAGGTAACGCAGGTGTTGGTGCATTCTGGCATATCAATGATGCATTAGCGCTACGTACCGAAGCTCGTGGTACTTACCACTTTGACGAAAAATTCTGGAACTATACAGCACTTGCTGGTCTTAACGTAGTTCTAGGTGGTCGTTTGAAACCAGCTGCTCCAGTGGTAGAAGTTGCTCCAGTTGAGCCTGTAACTCCGGTTGCTCCAGCTCCACAAGAGTTGACTGAAGACCTGAACATGGAACTTCGTGTGTTCTTTGATACAAACAAATCAAACATCAAAGATCAATACAAACCAGAAATCGCAAAAGTTGCTGAGAAGCTAGTTGAATATCCAAACGCTACTGCTCGCATCGAAGGTCACACTGACAACACTGGTCCACGTGCATTGAACGAACGTCTATCTCTAGCGCGTGCTAACTCTGTTAAATCTTCACTTGTGAACGAATACAACGTTGATGCATCTCGTTTGTCTACTCAAGGTTTCGCTTGGGATCAACCGATTGCTGACAACAACACTAAAGAAGGTCGTGCTATGAACCGTCGTGTATTCGCGACGATTACTGGTAGCCGTACTGTTTTAGCTGAACAACCAGCTCAATAATTCGTTATTGAATACTGATTAAAAAAGGCGACTCTCTGGAGTCGCTTTTTTTATGTCTGCATTTTGACTACACTTAGCCTGTTAAGATGTCGTTGAGTAAAAATATGAGTGTTGAAATTCCTGGAGACTTGCAAAATCTGGAAGCCAATGGCGGAATTTTTGCAATATGGATGATTTTTCATCATTATGGCATTGATTTGAATATTTCTGACTTAACTCAGCTCTGTCAGCATGATCTTGAAATGGGAAGCTCTAGCATCGCACTTGCGGTTGCCTTAAAAACACTGGGTTTGGATGTCGATTTTTATACTGAACATGATGCAGATAAACAGCCAATTGAAGTCGATTTCTATCAGCAAGCACATCGCTTAAATATTCCTGTTATAGAACAGCCATTGTCTTATACAGAAATTCAGGAAAATGTAGAAGCAGGCTGTTTTGTGATTGTATTTTACGATACCTTAGAAGGTGTGGGTAATCATTCATTAGTTTATGCAATCGATGAAAATGAAATCAGCTTCTTTGATAGCTTTGAGGCAATGCCGGCGCATGTGTTTGAGCAGCAACGTCGAGTAGACGGAATTTGCCAGCAAGCGATTGTGATTGATGACCGTAACTTTGTAATGCGAAATAGCTAAAATAAAGAGATTAAAAAAGCAGTCCTGAGACTGCTTTTTCATTATTGGCTGGGTTATTCCTGATCAAGTTTCATCGGCTGCACATCCATCTCTTGATAAGAGACCAGTTTGGTTTTTTTCTTCCATTTGTATCCGAACCAGATGGCCAGGAATAGCGGAATACTGATATAGGTCGATAGCACACCCATCCATTGACCGGCCAAAACATCCTGATAGTTCTGTCCAAGGACGACAATCGCACACAGGATAAACGCAAACCAAGGGGCGAAAGGAAAGAATTTAGCGCGATAAGCCAGATCTTCCAGTTTATAACCTTGAGCCAAATAACCTTTGCGGAAGCGGTAATGCGAAATTGCAATCCCGAGCCAGACAATAAAGCCACACATCCCTGACATGTTTAGCAGCCAGTTAAAGACTTCCTGTTCACCAAAGAAAGTAGTCAGGAAGCATAGAGCTGCGATCGCCGTAGTGGCATAGAGTGCATTCATTGGCACACCACGCGGGTCCAGACGCGCAAACATTTTAGGTGCACTGCCTTTACGCGACATATCAAACAGCATACGGGTAGATGAATACATACCCGAATTACCCGCAGATAGAATAGCGGTCAAGATCACCGCATTCATGATACTGGCGGCAAAGGCAAAACCGGCTTTTTCATACAATAAGGTGAATGGCGAAAGCGCAATATTATCTGTTGCAGCGGCCTGTAATAAACGTGGGTCATTATAGGCAATCAAGGTGCCGATAATGAAAATACATACAATATAAAACAGAAGGATACGCCAGAAAATCTGTTTGATGGCCACCGGAATAGTTTTCTTTGGATCTTTTGATTCACCTGCCGCAACACCGACCATTTCGGTACCCTGGAAAGAGAATCCGGCAATCATGGCCACGCCAATTAATGCCTGGAAACCACCGACAAAGGGTGCATCACCAATGCTCCAGTTGGCAAATGCTTCCGCACCCGGGGTGAGCATGATCTTCACGATCATCCAGATTCCGATGATGATAAAGGCAATGATCGCGAGAACTTTCACCAGAGAAAAGAAAAATTCGGATTCGCCAAAGCCTTTTACTGTCAGGGCATTAATCCCGAAAATAATGGCCAGGAAAATGGCGCTCCAGTACACGCCCGGAATATCGGGAAACCAGAATTTCATAATGAACTGAACGGCAACCAGCTCAAAAGCCACGGTAATGGCCCAGTTGTACCAGTAATTCCAACCTAAAGCGAAACCAAAACCACCTTCGACATATTTGGTGCCGTAAGTGAAAAATGCACCTGAGGTCGGATTGTGCGTGGCAAGTTCACCCAAGCTGGTCATCAGGAAATAAATCATGATCCCAATCAGTACATAGGCAAGTAGTGCACCGCCTGGTCCAGCGTTGGCAATAGTCGCACCTGAGGCCAGGAATAGACCTGTACCAATTGATCCACCAATGGCGATCATATTCAGATGACGAGCACCCAGCTTACGCTGCAGCTGCATCGTGTTTTGCGTTTCGCTCATCATGATTCCTTAACATTTTTTTGAGTGCTGGCGAAGAGCACTTTAAAGCCTTGTTGATCTGCTTTTACTGTGCAGCGACCAAAGTTTTGTTCAATCAGGGTCGGGTAGTTCAAGAAACGGTTGGCCACAATCCAAAGCTCACCGCCCGATTTTAAATGACGACGCGAGGTTTTACATAAGGTTTCGCTGGCCGTGTAATCGGTCTCGATTCCCAGATGAAAAGGCGGATTACTGACAATCGCATGCAGGAACAAGGGTGCATCCTCAATGCCTGTAACCGCTTTGATTTCAATTTGTTCAGGAGTAAGCTGATTTTCTTCAAAGGTCATTTGTGTAGAAGCCAGTGCAAAGGCATCAACATCCATGGCAAAAATCCGGTTTTTCGGATTCAACTTTGCCAGATACGCGCTAATCACACCCGCACCACAACCAAAGTCAGCGATTTTACCTGAGGTGACTTGTGACAAATAAGGTAATAGTGTGGCAGTTCCCACATCCAAACGGTTTTGACTAAATACGCCTGGAAGTGCACAAATATTCAGGTCGCCATTTGGTGTCGATACGGTATAGCGCTGTGCCCAGTCTGCAAGTGCTTTTTTCTCGACCGTATGGTCTAGAACCAATTGCCAAAGTTGGCAATGACGTGCGCTGTCAAGTTTGAGTGTTTTACCAAAAGGCTGCAACTGTTTGGCTGCGCGTTCTATCCCGCCTTTCTTTTCACCGACCAGAAAAATACTGCTGCCCGGTTTAAGCTGCGCTGCCACGGTGTGCAGTAAATAATTCAACAGTTCTTTAGACTTGGGTACAAAAATAACCGCCTGATCAAACTCAGCTTCAGGCATCTCTGCACCAAAATGCACATCTGCTTGTTGTGACTGGAAATATTGAAAATCGTTAAAATTCCATGTCCAGACAGCGGGATTGATAGAGGCATCGAATTCAGCGAGCAGATCATCTGTTGGTGCATTAATCAGTAGGATGCGACCCGACAAAAAATCATATTGTCTTAATAAAACTTCGCTTTTAGGATCCATAGGTATCTCTCCAATATAAAGAACACTGCCTAAGCCTGACCTAGACAGTGTTCTTTGGACATGAAATTACTTCTTTGTTTCAGGAAGTACAACATTAAGAATAAGGGCCGCGATACCACCAGTGGCAACGCCTGAGCTAAAGATATTACGGAATAACTCAGGAAGATGCTCAAGAATTTGTGGAACTTGTGCAACACCTAAACCCAGTGCCAGTGAAATCGCAATAATCAGCAAGGCGCGACGGTCCAGATGAACACCAGACAGAATGTTAATACCAGATGCTGCAACTGCGCCAAACATGACCATGACTGCGCCACCCAGTACCGCTTGCGGAACGGCCTGAATAATACCAGCAACTGCAGGCAGCAAACCAAGAATAACCAGCAAAGCAGCAATCCAGATGCCGACATAACGACTCGCTACGCCCGTCAACTGAATCACACCATTGTTCTGTGCAAATACCGAACTTGGGAAGGTGTTAAAAATACCGGCAAGGAATGAATTCGCGCCATTCACCAGTACACCACCTTTAATGCGCTTCATCCATTTTGGACCATCAACTGGCTGGTTGGAAAGCTTTGAAGTCGCAGTGATATCACCAATCGCTTCTAAAGACGTCACCAGGTAAATGAATGCCATCGGAATAAACAGGCTCCAGGAGAAGCTTAAACCGAAATGCATTGGGGTTGGAATCTGTACCAACGGTGCATCTTTTAGACCAGAGAAATCCAGATGCCCCATAAAGCCCGCCAGAACATAACCACAGATTAGGGCGATCAAAATGGCAGAACTTTTTACCCAGGTAATCCAGATACGGTTCAGAATAATAATCAACGCCAAGACGGTACAAGACATGATCAGGTTGTCAGCATTGGCAAAAGTTTTATCGCTCATGGCCTGATAACCACCGCCCATACTGATTAAACCTTCTTTAATTAAGGTCAAACCAATCAGCAGCACGACAATCCCGGTCACCAGCGGTGTAATCAGTTTTTTGATCCAAGGCAGAATTTGTGACACGCCCATTTCAATAAATGCACCTGCAATCACCACACCAAAAATAGAAGCCATTACTGCTTCTACAGGTGTACCTGCAGCCACCATGGCTGAACCAATACCAATAATTGGACCGATAAAGTTAAAGCTGGTTCCTTGGACAATCAGCAGACCGGCACCAAAAGGTCCGACTTTTTTAGACTGTAAAAAAGTTGCGATGCCCGAGATCACCAAGGACATGGACAAAATCATGTTGGTGTCTTCTTTGGAAACACCGAGCGCTAAACAAATCAGCAGGCCAGGAGTCACAATCGGGACAATAATCGCTAATAAATGCTGGAATGCAGCTAAAAAAGCAATCAGTGGTTTTGGTCGATCTTCCAGACCATATACCAGGTCGAGTTGATCTTTAGAAGGAGGAGATTGATTAAAATCAGACATGTGTCAATGCAAATTAAGGCTGGGTGGCGCTATTCTAATCGAGTTACACGTCTTTACAAAATCAAAAAGGCCCCAACTGGGCAAAAAAAGTTGAGGAGTGTGGTTACAGTGACTATAAAAGTTTTGTATTTTTCTGTATAATTTGCCCTCAAATTACATACGCATTGAATTTACATGTCAGATATTAAAACTCTCCGTAACATCGCCATTATTGCGCACGTCGATCATGGTAAAACCACTCTTGTAGACAAACTTTTGCAACAATCAGGTGCTCTCGGTGATCGCGCGGGTGAGATCGAGCGTGTCATGGATTCTGGCGCTATTGAAAGCGAACGTGGTATTACCATTCTTGCAAAAAACACTGCAATCAAATGGTTAGATGAACGTACCAATACTGAATACCGCATTAACATCGTGGACACCCCGGGACACGCCGACTTCGGTGGTGAAGTTGAACGTGTAATGTCGATGGTTGACTGCGTACTTCTTCTTGTAGACTCACAAGAAGGCCCGATGCCACAAACTCGTTTCGTAACGCAAAAAGCGTTCGCACGTGGTTTAAAACCAATCGTGATTATTAACAAAGTCGACAAGCCAAGCGCGCGTCCAGACTGGGTAATTGACCAAGTATTCGATTTGTTCGACAACTTAGGTGCTTCTGACGAACAGTTAGACTTCCCAGTTGTTTATGCTTCAGGCCTTCGTGGTGTTGCTGGTCCTTCTCCAGAAGAACTTGCTGAAGATATGACTCCGTTGTTCCAAACGATCGTAGACATCGTTGAACCACCGGCGGTTGACGTTGATGGTCCATTCCAAATGCAAGTATCTTCACTTGACTATAACAGCTTCGTAGGCGTTATCGGTATTGGTCGCATCCAGCGTGGTTCAGTGAAATTAAACACACAAGTAACTGTAATCGATAAAGATGGCAAAACACGTAACGGCCGTATCTTAAAAATCATGGGTTATCATGGTCTAGATCGCGTTGACGTTGAAGAAGCTTCTGCAGGCGATATCGTTTGTGTAACGGGTATCGATGCACTCAACATTTCTGACACCATTTGTGATCCGAAAAATGTTGAAGCTTTACCTCCATTATCTGTAGATGAACCTACAGTATCGATGACATTCCAGGTAAACAACTCACCGTTTGCTGGTAAAGAAGGTAAGTTCGTAACTTCACGTAATATCCGTGAACGTCTAGACCGCGAATTGATTCACAACGTAGCATTACGTGTTGAAGATACTGACAGTCCAGACCGTTTCAAAGTATCTGGTCGTGGTGAACTTCACCTTTCAGTTCTTATTGAAAACATGCGTCGCGAAGGCTTCGAAATGGGCGTATCTCGTCCACAAGTAATCATTAAAGAAATTGATGGTGAAAAACAAGAACCATACGAAAATGTTACTTTTGACGTTGAAGAACAGCACCAAGGCGCTGTAATGGAACAAATGGGTCATCGTAAAGGCGAAATGACCAATATGGAAGTTGACGGTAAAGGCCGTATCCGTATTGAAGCAACTGTTCCTTCACGTGGTCTGATTGGTTTCCGTTCTGAATTCCTGACCATGACTTCTGGTACAGGGATCATGACGTCTAGCTTCTCGCATTACGGTCCAATGAAGCAAGGTACTGTTGCGAAACGTCAAAATGGTGTACTGATTTCTATGGTTCAAGGTACTTGCCTGGGCTATGCACTGTTCACACTTCAAGACCGTGGTCGTCTATTCGCGAAACCACAGTTAGAAGTTTATGAAGGTATGATCATCGGTATTAACTCTCGTTCAGATGACATGACAGTTAACCCGACTAAAGCAAAACAGTTAACGAACGTACGTGCTTCTGGTACTGATGATGCGTTAACGCTGGTTCCTGCGATTGAATATACACTTGAGCAAGCGCTTGAGTTTATTGAAGATGATGAATTAGTAGAAGTAACACCTAAGTCAATCCGTATCCGTAAGCGTTTCTTGACTGAAAACGAACGTAAACGTAACCGTTCAGGTAAATAATCTCTAGATTATTTCGGGTTTTCAAAAACCGTAATCTTTTCGAAGATTACGGTTTTTTTATATTTAAGCGATGTTCACATTGCTATTTACTAAAACGCATTAAACTAAGTCAAAATTAAAAGTATTTACTCAGGTATAATTTGACCCAAAACTTGAAAATAAAATATGGGAGCAGTTATGAGCATTATTCAAGAATTTAAAGAGTTTGCGATCAAAGGTAACATGATGGATCTGGCGATTGGTGTCATTATCGGTGGCGCTTTTAGCAAGATCATCGATTCATTGGTGAAAGACATTATTATGCCTTTAATTACCGTGATCACGGGTGGTGGCGTTGATTTTACGCAAAAATTCTTTATCTTAGGAAGAAACCCAGACAATTTACAATCTTTAGATGCCTTGACTAAGGCGGGTGTGAATGTACTGACTTACGGTAACTTTTTAACGATTTTAATTAACTTCTTAATTTTGGCTTGGGTCGTATTTTTATTGGTGAAATTCATGAACCGTTTACGTAAACAAGAAGGCCCAGTCGAGGAAACTCCGACTACCCCAGCCGATATTGAATTACTGCGTGAAATTCGTGATGAATTGAAAAAGCGTCCACCTCAAGTCTAATTTTTCTAATCCCCCTAAATCCCCTTTATAAAAAGGGAACTCCTCCCTTTCACAAAGGGGGAGGTAAGGAGGGATTTATAAATATTAAAAATCCATCCGGAATTTGATTTCGACCAAATGAAAACCAAACTGGCTTTTGACCGGACCATGTAATACACGTTCAGCGGCAGTAAAAACCAGTTTATCAATCACTGGAACCAGCTGGCCTTTCTTCACTTCACCTAACTCACCGCCACGTTTGGCAGAATTACAGGTGGAATATTGTTTTGCGATTTTATTAAAGTCGGCGCCACTTAAAATCTTCTTTTTAAGCTGTTCAGCAGTTTCTTTATCTTTAACCAGAATATGACGCACAATAGCTGTCTTCATGACTTTTTCCCTCGTACAGTTGCCACTTTTTTGACAGGGAGCTGGATCTTTTTCAAAGGTTGGCATTCAGGACAAAAAACTGAAGCACGTTGTCCCAATTTGATATTTTCAAGCGTAGTTTCACAGTTCACGCACATTTCACCGGCACGGCCATAAGCCAGCAGGGTTTGCTGAAAATAGCCATTTTCGCCCATAGCATTAGTGTAGTCTCTTAAGGTTGAACCACCCAGATCAATCGCCTGTTTCAAGATGCGCTTGATTTCCAGAACTAGCTTTTCGATCTGCATCAAGCTTAAAGTCGAGGCAGGTTGTGCCGGATGAATCCCCAGATTAAACAGACTTTCGGTCGCATAAATATTGCCTACGCCTACCACCACATGGTTATCCATAATTGCAACTTTGGTGCCAACATTTTTATTCTTCAATTTTTCAAATAAATACTTGGCATTAAAGTTCTCGCTTAAGGGTTCTGGCCCCAACGTGTCAATCAATTTGCTTTGTGATTGTGCATCCAGCCAAAGAATGCAACCAAAACGGCGAGGGTCATGATAACGCAGTTCGATATCATCAAACTGAATGATTAGATGGTCATGTTTGCGTAATTCTTCATTGCTCTCGCATAGACGGAAACTCCCCGACATGCCCAAATGCCAGAGCATGGTGTCGTGTTCAAACTCTGCCAGAATATATTTAGAACGGCGAGTGAGCTTTAGTAATTTTTGCCCCACCAGCTTTTCTATATTCTCTGGAATGGGCCAACGCAAACTTGACTGACGCACTTCAACACGTTTTACGCGTTGTTCCAATAAGGGCAATAAACTGGTTTTGGTGGTTTCAACTTCTGGTAATTCAGGCATAACACATCAGTGGCGAGGGAGATGCAGCTAATATTGGGTGAATTGGCCGGGATTGCAAGCGTTAATCTGGGTGAAATCGCTGGAAAATGACTGGGTATTTCATCTTTATTTAAGCTGGAATTGTTTAAAGAATAAACTAGGTTTCTATATTTTTATAGCGAATTTTCTTAGGAGGAAATCGAATGGAAATTATCAATACATTATAAGCTAATGAAAAATATATAAATAATTTAAGATTGTTAAAATAAAAATTATATTTTTATGTTTAAGGCATAACTAAAAGTTTAATGAGTAATAAAAAAAATGCTGGGAATTTATATGAAAAGTTATGTAAATTCATGCACCTAATAGCAATTTAAAAACCTTGCTTGTTTTTCTCTCCGAATGTTTAGGTTTTACATGAAATATTTAGGTCTAGCTCTATTGCCTTTAATGGCTGTCATGACAACCGCTCAGGCGGAATCTGCATTTGATCCACAAGGTCAGTATTTACTGGGGGACTGGAATGGTCAACGTACAGAACTGGCCCAACAGGGAATTAAATTTGAAGCCAATCTGTTAACCGATACCGCCTATCTTGCTGATGGTGGTCGTAATGATGGTGCAGATCCATTAACTTCTGCCCAATTATGGCTGGGTACTCAACTGGATATGGAAAAGCTGGCAGGATGGAATGGCGTCACCGTACGTGCCGCGATGACTGCACGTCAGGGTCAAAGTACCTCTGTCCGTGACTTGCAGGATCTTAATGCACCACAGCTGGCCAATGTACAAGGCACTTTTGGGCGTGGTAATCAGGATAGCCGTCTGAGCGAGCTGTCTATTGAAAAGAATTATAAAGATCAAGGGCTCAGCATTAAGGCAGGTCGTCTTGGTCTGGGCATGGATTTTAATGTCATGGCCTGTGATTTTGCCAGTACGGCATTTTGTGCTGCACAGATGGGTAAATGGCAGGGGAATATCTGGATGAATACGCCTGTAGCACAATGGGGTGCGCGCGTGAAGCAGCAACTCAATCCTGAACTTGCGGTACAAGTCGGTGTGTATGAGTTTAATCCGGATAATGGTAATGGCGCTAAAGAAGGTCAGGGCTGGAGTCTGGATACCGACCATGCCGATGGCGTGACAATTCCGGCAGAAGTGATCTGGACACCGAAATCATGGGTGAATGGCCTGCCAGGCAGCTACCGTGTCGGCGGGATGTACAATACTGCCGATGATGTTGCCAACCAAAAAGATATTGCCAATCCTACTGATGCCAAAAACCGTACCTTTGCTGGTTGGTTAGCTGTAGAGCAACAGTTAACGTCTACAGGTCAGGGCCGTCAGGGTTTGCATTCATTTGCCAACTTTACCTGGCATGACCGCGATACCAATAAAGTGGATAATTCACAACAAATCGGTGTGAAATATATCGGTCTTGCGGACAGCCAACCGAATGATATTTTAGGTTTGGCGGTCAACCGTGTGCATCTGAATGATCGCTTTGCTGATTCACGGCCAGCTTTCAATGCTGATGCAGAATACAATATTGAACTGAACTATAGCCATCACGCAACAAAGTGGTTGATGCTGCGTCCAAACCTGCAATATGTCATTAATCCAGGTTCAAGCAATAATGTGGATGATGCACTGGTACTCGGTTTGACTACACGAATCATCTTCTAAAGTTTGATCGTTCACGTTATAACTAAACAGGCTCTTAGGAGCCTGTTTTTATTTCTAGAGTGAAACTGTGCAATAAAAAGAGGAAATACAGCGTGGCATTACTATTTCAACCTATTCAATTTGGATCACTGCAACTTCAAAATAAAATCGTAATTGCGCCGATGTGTCAGTACTCCGCAACAGAGCAGGGGGAAATTACCTATTGGCACGAGCAGCAATGGGCCAACTATGCCTTATCGGGTGCAGGTTTATGTATCGTCGAAGCGACTGCGGTACAGCCAGAAGGCCGGATCAGTTATGCCGATCTGGGTTTGTGGAATGACGAACAGGCGAAGCAGATCAAGACCTTACTGGGAAAAGTCAAATCCATTTCCCCGATGCCTTTTGCCATTCAGCTCGCACATGCCGGACGTAAAGCTTCAACAGATAAACCATGGGCAGGTAAAGGTCAGTTTAAGCCGAATGAAGCACATGGCTGGCAAACTGTTTCCGCCAGTGATATTCCTTTTCAATCAGATGAGCATCCCCCTAAAGCCTTAAGCCAGTCGGAAATTGAGCAGGTCATTGCTGACTTTGCAGAAAGTGCCAAACGTGCAATTGAGGCCGGTTTTGACCTGATTGAGCTGCATGCAGCGCATGGTTATTTACTGCATCAGTTCATGTCACCACTTTCAAATAAACGTGATGATCAGTATGGCGGTTCACTGGAAAACCGGATTCGCCTGACTCTGGAAGTATTACAAGCCATGAAAGCGGCGGTTCCAGAAGGTTATCCAATTGGAGTGCGTATTTCAGCCAGCGACTGGATGAATCAGCCAGATAGCTGGACTATTGATTCTTCAGTTGAATTGTCCAAAGCACTGGAAGCTGCGGGTGCTGCTTATATTCATATTTCCAGTGCCGGTTTACATGCCAAACAGAACATTGATGTGAAGCCGAATTATCAGGTGCCTTTTGCAGATGCGATCAAGAAAGTCGTGAATATTCCCGTGATTGCCGTGGGATTAATTACTGAAGCTAAGCAGGCAGAAGATATTTTACAAAAGGGCCAAGCCGATGCCATCGCCATTGCCCGTGCCATTCTGTACGATCCCCATTGGCCTTGGCATGCAGCGGCAGCACTTGAGGAAAAAATCAAGATTTCACCGCAATATCTGCGCTGTGCACCGCATGGTTTGAATCACCTGTTTGAGCCTTTTTAACACTGCTTTAGTCTCAGAAATTCTTATAATGGAATATCACTGGCAAGAGGATACTGCATTATGATTTTTGCGGTCATTGTGCCCATATTTTTATTATTGGCACTGGGTTATCTGACTGTAAAGAGTCAAGTGTTAAACAAAGAGCAGGTGGGGGTGGTCGGTGCTTTTGTTATTAAAGTAGCCTTGCCTTTGCTGTTCTTTCAGTCCCTTGCTTCCAAAGACCTGCATGAAATCTGGTATTTTGAATACTTTGCAGTATATAGCAGCGTGACTTTGCTGCTCTATGGTAGCGGCTTCTGGATTATGCGCCGTCATTTTCAGAATACGCATTCGCAAAGTGCAGTGCTGTCGTTGGGCGCTGCAATGTCGAATACTGGATTGATTGGTACGGCTGTGCTCAGTTTATTGATCGGGCAACAGGCGATGACCTATACCTCTTTGGTGGTCATCATCGAAAGCGTACTGTTGATTCCGCTGGTGCTAGTCATGGCGGCGCTGGGTACTCAACATCAGGCAAATCTCGGCGCTATTCTGAAAAGTGTACTGCTGACCTTGCTGAAGAATCCCTTATTTATGGGGGTAATGCTCGGTATGGCCTGTGCGGTTTTCCAGATTAAAATTCCAGTCTATCTCGATCAGGTCTTTGCCTTGATTGGTCAGACAGCCTCACCATTGGCCCTGTTTGCCATTGGAGGTGGGATCGTGGGAATGAGTCTGAAATATGTCAATCTGCAAAGTTTCTATCTGGTATTTTCCAGCAATATCATGATGCCGTTATTGATGTATCTGGGACTGAGCCAGTTAACTGATTTAAGTCAGGAAATGGTCCATGCTGGTACGCTAATTGCAGCTTTGCCGATGCCGACGATTTTTGGCATGCTGGGACAGGCGTATGGTTTGAATGATCGAACCTTAACGCCATTGTTGATGAGTACTATTGTCGGTTTTATCGTGACCAGTGGCTTAATTGCCTTGTGGTGGGGATAATCTTTTAGCAGATGGATGCTCTGCTACTAAAAAAAGCCCCAAATTGCATGGGGCTTTTTATATTTTAATTGTGTGGAATTAACTTAACTTTTCTTCGCAGGCGCTTTTTTCTGCTCAGCCAGCATTTTGTCTACCGCTGCCAAAGACTCTTTGGCCTGCGGAACATTTTGCTGCGCCAGTGCGGAAAAGATTTTCTTAGCTTCTGGCAGATTTTGCGGAACAATACTGCCATTGGCAAACATATTACCTACTGCCATCAGCGCCGGAATATAACCTTTTTTGGCGAGTTCCTGAATGCTGCTTAGGCCTTGCTGAATCGGCTTTTCATCTTTATTTTTGAAACCGCTGCTGATGTCATATAAGGCTTTGGCATGAATGGCCTGCATATTGCCTTTGCTGATCAGCGGTTGCAGCTTTTGTAGTCCGGCTTTATTTGACGCTGCCGTATTTTCAGAAAATAGCAGTATGGCCAGATCAATGCTGGCATCATCAAATTTGGCTGCTGAAGCGCGTTCCAGATGCTGTTTGGCTTTGGCCAAATCCTGTTTGAGGCCGAGTGTGCCGGCTGCATAGTTTTTACCCAGTACATAATTGGCCACCGGATAGCCTTTGATGGCTGCCTGCTCGTAAAGCTGAATGGCTTTTTTCTCGTCCTTGGTTGTACCTTGGCCGGTTTGGGTCAAATAGCCTAAGTTATATAAAGCTTGGGCATTTCCCTGACTGGCCAATTGATTCAAAGCGTCATAGGCACCTTTAAAATTATTGGCTTTGACCATGGCCTCAACTTTTTGGAATTGGGGATCGACTTGATCTTTTACGGTATTTGCCAGAGCGAATTGCGCAGAAAGGGCAAGAACTGTAGCGAGTACTAATTTTTTCATGGTTCCTATAACCTTATTATTGCTGGCACCTTATTCCTTGGTGCGATTTTAATCATTTTCACTTACATCATAAAAGGATTTTGTGCTTTGTAAATATACAATTTGTCACTAAATACAAATCATCGAAGCACAATATACCGATTAAATCGATGCATGATTTGGACAGGTTTCTGATCAATCCTGCAGATATCAAAAGGATTACTTTGCTTCAGCCGACTTCTCTGTTTAAATCTCGGTTTGAATCAGACTCCCAGGATTTAACCATGTTTGTCAAAACCATTAAACGTCACTATGACAGAATCAATGCTGATGAATCGATTGCCGATGAAGACAAGATTGATGCGCTGCTGATGAAACTTGGTGCAGAGTTTTTGATGAGTCAGGAAGACCGGGTATATGTCTTTCAAAAAGGTGAACTCACGGCAAAGTTTGATGCCAAACATGCGCGGGCCTATCATTTTAAAGATTATGTGGTAAAAGACATGAACAAGCTGTTTCATGGCTTCTAAAATAAAAAAGCCAAGAATTTTATCTTGGCTTTTTTATGAGTTATGCAGTGATTATTGCGGACGCGCTACATCACCGCTCAAAGCTTCGGGAAGCTCCAGAACTTCGAGACCTAGCTCGTTCAATGCTTCAGGTTTTGCGACCACGAGTGCTTTATAACCATTTTCAATCGCGATGCTATTGACAATTTCAACATCATTATTCAGTTTGGTCGCAACATCAGGCACGGTACCTGTGCCTTGAACCAGATGTAACCAGTGTTTTGGCTTGGCTTTAAACCACAGGCGTGCAATGACTTCCTGACCCAAGTAGCAACCCTTGTCATAGTGAATGCCTTCGCGTTGATGCAAACGTAATTCTTGTGGTTGAAACAGGGTCGCGGTGGCAGCCTGAATCCAGGCCTGACCTGATTCAATGGCTTGCTGTTCCCAAAGGGTGGCATCGGTTTCAGTCGTAACGAAGTCAGTATGAATGCCATTAATGACTGGATAAACCGGACCGACCAGTTCCAGTTTCATTTTTGAAAAGGCGCCAAATTTCTTAATATGATTGGCCAGTTCCGTAGCCTGATCTGCAATGCTCAAGATTTCAAAGCTTTCCGGACTGATTTTTTTAAGCCATAAGCCAAATTGAATGCGTCCTTTCAGACTGCAGATTGCAGTATAGCGGGTCTGGTTTTCCGCCAAAGTTTCAGTATTCAAAGTCACCTGACCTTGAAGGAATTTTTGTGCATCTACACCATTCAGACTAAACAATGTAAAAGCAGGAGACGCTGCCATAATAAGCCCCGGTTTGAATACTATAAATCAATGCAGTTATTGTGCAGCAAGCATCAAATAGAGGCAAACAAAAAAGCCAACAATCGAAATCATTGGCTTTTAGCGAGCAGATCTTTAGTGGTGATGACTAGCCGGTAATGGCGAATCACAAGGGAATTTGCCTCCACAGACCCGTACGGTTTCCATCATGCCCTGATCTTCATGGTCGAGGATATGACAATGTTGTACGAAGTCACCTTCAAATTTCTTGTAATGGCTGCGGATAATATAGGTATAGTTTTGTTTTACAAAAAGCGTGTCCTTAAACTGTCCTTTCATGCCACGGTATTGCACATCATCCAGAACTGGATTCACCGGATCTTCTGGGGCTACTGCCTCACTGACATCCTTACCTTGAGGATTCAAAATTTTAACAATCTGGAACGGGTTAACATGAATATGGAACGGATGACCACCAAAACCAGCGCTGGTCAGTTCCCATTCATCAGTCTGTCCAACTTGTAACTGACGGACATATTCGCCATCCACTGAACCATCTCCATCAAAGAAATCTCCAAAACTCAGTGTATCTCCATCTTTTTTATGTCGGAAGCCAAATTTGAATACGCCAGTTCTAGGGTCGGGGCCGAGCGAAAAAGCACTATATTGTTTTGGTCGGGCAGCAACCACCTTATCAATCTCTTTCGTCATCAGTGATGGATGGTCACTAAACGCAGAAAGATTAAGCTGGGATAACTGGGTCTGAATGTCTTTGCTTAAACCAATTTTTTGTGCCCGATCTTTCAGGAACTGTGCAGCAGTCTGAGCCTTGGTTTTGGCTGCTTTTACATTAACCCATCCCAGCAGTTGGGCATTAAAAAGATTGGTTGGGGCAAGTTGAGGTGTAGTTTGGCCCGTTGGTAATGGCGCGTTAATTTCATCATCGATATTCAATTTGGTGTCAAAAATGCAGTATCTATTGGTGGTCGGAAAGGCAACCATTGCATCATGACGATAGCCTGGATGGAACACGGACAGGGTTCTGGTCTGTACATGATTCATGGTCAAGCCATCTTGCGCGATGGTATGCACATTCAGGCTATTCAGCTTCTCAAATTCAGCTTTCTTGTCTGCCTCCTGATAGGCTGAACAGGCTTTAATGGTTTGCTCTGCGCTAAACTTACTGGAGTCAGGAATTTCCTTTATGATTAAACCAATGGTATCGCGTACACCGCCATGAATCATGCGCCAGCGGTTAAATACATTCTGTTCAACCTTCATCTCTCCCACAATTTTACCGTTGATAGACGTGTAGTAATTCTGGTTGGTCCAGAAGCCACTAATAGACAGGTCATTATAATTTTCCAGCATGCCTATACCTACACCTTCACAGTTATTGGGAACAGTGAATGTGATATTAGGATCGGGGTTGCTACAGCGATATTGGATTTGCTGGAACAACAGGATGTTTTCGTTCGGGTAACTGTTTTTTTCTTTCCATAGAATATCCATATCTCCAGTTGAGGTGACTTTGCCATTTTTGACTTTTGGTGTTCTTGAGCCTTCAACAATCAATGGGCCGGCCATGCCATTCGACACCTGAAGAGCAGTTGAACCGTGCAGATGGGCGTGATACCAGTAAGTCCCTGCGGGATGATTCGGTTCCATTTTGAACTGATAATCAAATTTTTCCTGAGGTTTGAATTTCAGGAAAACATTATCGCTATTGCCTTGAGGACTGACCCAGAAGCCATGGGTATGCAGGTTGGTAGTATTAAAGCAGTGAGGTTCATTTACATTCTCAACATGAGTTGGACAAGTTGTTTCTGACTCGGGTGGAAGCTGGTTATTCAGGTTAAGTGCCAAGGTTTCACCCTGTTTGACCCGAATCTGTGGCCCGACCAATTGATCCTCAACATATTCACCGGTTTTTTTCTTATCAAATAAACTGGGTTTGGTTAAATAGCCTCTCAGCAGTACCTGATCCCATAATCCGTTTCTGGGGTTGTAGAGTTTGCTGGTTTTATAAGCCACGATCAGCTCATATTTGCCTTTGGCACTTTTCGGTAACAGAGGTAGGTTGCTAATCAAGCTGTCTGATGTTGTCGGAACGGGATGTGAGGGTTTGGGTGGAGGTGTTGGGTGTGAGGGATGAGAAGGATGAGAGGGTTGGAACGGGTTAGAGGGATTTGACGGCGGCGATGGATTTTTTGTTCCATCCCAACCGCGAGCTAAGAGCGTCAAAATGGCGGCTATAGCTCCGAATATTGCGATTTTCAACATTTCAGTTCTGCCTGTTATGGTTATTGTTTTAATGTGAGGATTGCAAAGAATGTGACATTCGTCACACTGAGATTCTGATAGTTTTGGAAAATCTGCTATCCCAAATTAGGGGATTGAAATTTTGCTAAATGTGGCGGCAGGACAGGCCTATGAAAACCAGTGAGACTATATTTTTTTATCTTTAAAAAAATGCACATAAAATTAATTATTTATTAATGATATTAGTGGTTTATAGTAATATTCAAATAAAAAGATAGAGAAATATTTTGCAACATAAGACTAAAGAATAAGGCGAATTATTCAGATTTTTTTTAGCAAAAGACCGCTTTAAAGCAAAAATTCTAAAGTCTATGTAACAAATTTTTGCGAAAATACCGATTTTTATAATTAAGTAATTGAAAAATATAAAATTTGGGAAATGCTATTTGTGCAGCGTACAATGCTGCTATTACAAAAGTAACTCATCAATATCTATTGATGAATAAAAATAGAGATAAACGAGGGCAGGCAAGCTTATGAACAACAACTACCGTAAACCGCTGCAATCCACCCAGCTGGAATATTATGACGTGCGACAGGCCGTAGAAAATATTCAGCCAGGCGCATATGCCAAACTTCCTTATACTTCCAAAGTCTTGGCAGAGCAGTTGGTGCGTCGTTGTGATCCTGCCATTCTGGAACAGTCTTTACGCCAGCTGATTGAGCGTAAACAGGAACATGATTTTCCGTGGTATCCGGCACGTGTAGTGTGTCATGACATCTTGGGGCAAACGGCACTTGTCGATTTAGCCGGTTTACGTGATGCGATTGCAGAACAGGGCGGTGACCCGTCTAAAGTCAATCCGGTAGTTCCAACCCAGTTAATCGTCGACCATTCACTGGCGGTTGAGTTTGGTGGTTTTGATCCGGATGCCTTTGAGAAAAACCGTGCCATTGAAGACCGTCGTAATGAAGACCGTTTTCATTTTATTGAATGGACCAAAACCGCGTTTGAAAATGTTGATGTGATTCCTGCGGGCAACGGCATCATGCACCAGATCAATCTGGAGAAAATGTCTCCGGTGATTCAAAACCGTGATGGTCTGGCATTCCCGGACACCTGTGTTGGTACAGATTCGCATACGCCACATACAGATGCATTGGGTGTGATCTCGATTGGTGTGGGTGGCTTGGAAGCTGAAAATGTGATGCTTGGTCGTGCGTCTTGGATGCGTCTGCCAGATATTATCGGTGTGGAATTGGTCGGTCAGCGCAAGCCGGGCATTACCGCAACGGATATCGTCTTGGCATTAACCGAATTCCTGCGTAAAGAACGTGTGGTTGGTGCATATTTAGAATTTTTTGGTGAAGGTGCTGACAGCATGTCGGTGGGGGATCGTGCCACGATTTCCAACATGACCCCGGAATATGGCGCAACGGCTGCGATGTTCTATATCGACCAGAACACCATTGATTATCTGACTTTGACCGGCCGTGAACCTGAGCAAGTCAAACTGGTCGAAACTTATGCCAAAGAGATCGGGCTTTGGGCATCAGACATGACCCAAGCGGAATATCCACGTGTGCTGCGTTTCGATTTATCGACTGTGACACGTAATATCGCTGGCCCATCAAATCCGCATGCACGTGTATCTACGGCTGACCTGAAAGAAAAAGGCATTGCCGGTAATTTAGAAGCAGCTCGTGCGCAAGAAGCGGAAGGCTTGATGCCAGATGGCGCGGTGATTATCGCGGCGATTACGTCTTGTACCAATACCTCCAACCCACGTAATACCGTTGCAGCAGGTTTACTGGCGCGTAAGGCCAATGAATTGGGCTTGGTGCGTAAACCTTGGGTGAAATCTTCTTTTGCACCGGGTTCTAAAGCGGCTGCTTTGTATTTGGAAGAAGCAGGCGTACTTAAAGATTTAGAAAAACTGGGCTTTGGTATTGTGGCCTATGCATGCACGACCTGTAACGGCATGTCGGGTGCGCTTGATCCAAAGATTCAGCAGGAAATTATTGACCGTGACCTGTATGCAACAGCGGTGTTATCGGGCAACCGTAACTTCGATGGACGTATTCATCCCTATGCGAAGCAAGCATTCTTGGCTTCACCGCCTTTAGTGGTGGCGTATGCAATTGCCGGTACGATTCGTTTTGACATCGAAAAAGATGCTTTAGGTACAGACAAAGACGGCAATCCGATTTATCTAAAAGATATCTGGCCATCGGATGAAGAAATTGATGCGCTGGTGAAAGTTGCTGTAAAACCAGAACAATTCAAAAAAATCTATATTCCGATGTTCGACTTGGGTGTGAATGAAAAAGCAACAAGTCCGTTGTATGACTGGCGTCCGCAAAGTACGTATATTCGCCGTCCGCCGTATTGGGAAGGGGCTTTGGCTGCACCGCGTACCTTGTCAAATATGCGTCCGCTGGCGATCTTGGGCGATAACATCACCACTGATCATTTATCACCATCGAATGCCATTGTGCTCGACAGTGCTTCAGGTGAATACCTGAAAAAAATGGGTGTGCCTGAGGAAGACTTTAACTCCTATGCAACGCATCGCGGTGATCACCTCACGACGCAACGTGCGACTTTTGCCAACCCGAAACTGTTTAATGAGATGGTAGTGCGTTCTGATGGCACCATCAAGCAGGGTTCGAAAGCGCGTGTGGAACCTGAAGGTGAAGTAATGCGGATGTGGGAAGCGATTGAGATCTACATGAACCGTAAACAGCCGTTGATTATTATTGCTGGTAAGGATTATGGTCAGGGTTCTAGCCGTGACTGGGCGGCGAAAGGTGTGCGTCTGGCAGGTGTAGAAGCAATTGTCGCTGAAGGTTTTGAGCGTATTCACCGTACTAATTTAGTCGGTATGGGCGTTTTACCGCTTGAGTTTAAGCCGGGTACAGATCGTAAGACTTTAGGTCTTGATGGTACTGAGCTGTATAGCGTGATTGGTAATATTGCGCCACGTTCGACTTTAACTTTAGTAATTGAGCGTTCAACCGATGATGGTAAGAACCAGATTATTGAAGTACCAGTCACTTGCCGTCTGGATACTGAAGAAGAAGTACATGTGTATGAAGCGGGTGGGGTATTACAACGCTTTGCACAGGATTTCTTGGAAGGGAATGTGGCTTGATTTAAGTTACTTCTTTTTAATCCACCCCAACCCTCCTTTTTAAAAGGAGGGAGTTCTCATCTTTTTGAAAGATAAGAAGCATTGCTTCGCAAGGGTGAAGTTAAAATTATTGAAGTTGTTTAAAAAGACCCCTACTGTGAAGTGGGATTTTTATTTAGAGCATTAATGTCTTTATCAAGAAAATACAAACAGGTACTTTTCTTTTTATACTTAAGCAATTGAGCTTCCTCAATGATTAAAGACGTCTATAACTTTAAGGGAATATAAAATTTCATATGGCTATGGTGATAATTTTGTATTAACGCACTGCGCTATACTTGGCCTTATGCATCACTTATCTCAATGTTATTAAACTAGTTAACTTGAAAAAAATAATAAATTATCACTTAATTAATGAGTTACTAAATAATAATTAGAAATACTACTTTGCCCAAACGACACTATCATTTACAAAAATGGACAATAGACATTCATCACCAGAGGGTTATACTAGACGGACCATTTCTAAAACCATGGAGAACAAAGATGGTTACTGCTGGCGAAAAACCCGGAACAGGCTTCTATTTTTGTGTTCAATGCGGACACCGCACCTACTTAGAAATTGGTACTGATCGTTTACCACCGTGTACCAAATGCCAAGGCAATCAATTTAACAATAAGAATGCCTAAGCAAAACAACTCAAACAGTTACCCTCTGTTTTGAATGAAAGCCCTATTACTCGATAGGGCTTTTTGCTATTTAAACATCCCTATTTATAGTTTAAGATTGATTGAAAAATAATCAATAAAACCCCATCTAAAACTCTAGATTCAAAGTATTTAGGGCAGCTCAATTGCAACATTATCTTGATCTTAATCATGACTCAGGTGTTGCCAATTACGAGATTGGTAACGAGTTTATTCGCGTTCAATTTAAGAAAACCTCTAAGGTTTATACCTACAGCTATAGCAGTGCCGGTTATCAGCATGTCGAGAACATGAAACAGCTTGCCCGATATGGCGATGGGCTAAATGCCTATATTAACCAGCATACCCGTCAGCTCTTTGTACACTAGAACTGGTCTGCTTCTTGCTTCAATCCAAGTCTGAGTCGGCAAATATTTAATAACAGCTAAATATCTGCCTTGAAATAGTGCATATGTACATATTGGAAAGAGGGTAAGCGCATATGGAAATCAGAGAGTACGCACCAGAATCAGGCAAATTAAGCAAAAAAGCCCATTTTTATTCCGCATGGCCATTAATTCTGATCCTGTTTGGGGGCGTAATTGGCTTGCTCTACGGCGTGATGGCTTATTTGGTGAATCTGAAAATCTATAATTCTGAACTGACGAGACTCAATAAGGTTCTGGCCAATCTGCTCTGCGGGATGTCAGCGATCAGTATCTGGTGGTTTAGTGCACAATGGATTCAGGCTGCTTTGTTTCAATAAACAGTCCTCATGTCTTGAAGATAAATTGCAATAAAGTCCATTTTTATCGAAGAAAAAAGCGTAAAAATTGAAGGATAGGGTTTATTTTCCTTAAATTAGATTAATAATGAAATAAATTTTCAAAAATTCTAAAAATTAAAAAAACATAGGAAATTAATCCCGCCCATCTTTGCTTAATATAGCTCTCAAGGGTGTGATGGGATCGGAAAGAGTAGCATGCTGTGAGCGGCGCAAAACGCGAGTGCAGTACGAACCCAAAAGGTCTCGATTCGGCTTAGGACGCTATAGACCAAAAGTTTATAGGCTATAAGATCAGGTCTTACAAAGAATGATAGTTGAAGTAAACCATTGCGAGTTTTCCCAACACCCTAAAAAATTCTCTAGTAATATACGCAGAATAAAAAATTAAAATAAATATAAATCATAAATTTAAGAAAAATATCCATCTACGCAAGATACAAATAAGCTCTTCATTTCTCAACACGATCTGTTATTTTAAAAACATCAGCTGCCCCCTAGGGGAATCCTCATGAATCTCGATATCTGGTGTCGTTTTTTACTGTTTTGCACACTCATCAATTATGTCATTCTCATGATCTGGTTCGTGGTCTATGTCTTTGCCCGAAACTGGATGAAACACGTACATGGAAAATGGTTTCAGCTCTCAGAGACCAGTTTTGATGTGATTCATTATTCGGCTATGGCGCTCTATAAAATTGGGATTCTGCTGTTTAACCTGACGCCGTTAATTGCAATCTATCTGATGAATTAAAGCTAAGTGCTAGGTTGATTAAATCTTCCAGCAATAAAATAAGGCCTGATTAACATCATTTTGTCGTTACTTTTTAGCATGACAGGATCAATAAGAACGAAAAAAGATTTCAAAGGAGTTGAAGGATGAATCAATTCAAACCGGCCCTGATTTTAGGCGCCTTGATCGGCTTGGGAATGATTATTGCAGGATGGATTCTGGGCAATAGCGCGCTGAAAATTAAACAATATGAACGTATAGTTTCGGTCAAAGGCTTGTCGGAACGCGAAGTCAAAGCCGATGTGGCGGTATGGCCAATCCGCTTTAATGCCGGCAGTCAGGATTTGGCCGAATTGTACGACACCATGCAAACCAATACCCAAGAAATTCAGACCTTCTTAAAAAATGAAGGATTTAGCACGGAAGAAATTACCAGTGCTTCACCAAGTATCACCGATAAATACGCGCAGCAATATGGCGGGGATGCCAATGTTGCATTGCGTTACACTGCTAGTCAGACCATCACCGTCTATACCCACAAAATAGATGCAGTACGCGCGGCACAAAGTCGCCTGGTGGCCTTGGGCAGAAAAGGCATTGCCTTTGCAGGGGATGATTCTGGGCAAAGAACGGAATATTTATTTACCTAGCTGAATGACATCAAGCCGGCGATGATTGAACAAGCCACCGAAAATGCCCGAAGTGTGGCAGAAAAATTTGCTGCAGATTCAAAAAGCAGTCTGGGCAAAATCAAGTCCGCCAATCAGGGACTGTTTAGTATTGAAGATCGAGACAGCAATACGCCGTATTTGAAGAAAGTACGCGTGGTCTCGACCGTCGATTATTATCTGGCAGATTAGCTTAATTCGCCCAAGCACCGTGATTGACAGCCCAGAAGCCGCTTGTTATTTTGCGCGCATTATTCCCGACGCTGTACCTAAAATGCCCATCAACAACGACTTTGTCTATTGTCCACCGCAAGAACCGTTGCATATTGTTTATGAAGATGATGATCTGGTGGTGATTGAAAAGCCGGCCGGATTATTGTCGGTTCCCGGGCGTTTAGCTGAACATCATGACAGTGCTTATTTGCGGGTTCTGGACCAGTATCCGCAGGCTAAAATCACCCATCGTCTGGATATGGCCACTTCAGGTATTTTGATGTTTGCCAAACACCGTGATGCAGAAGTTGCGGTGAGTAAAATGTTTCAGGCACGTACCGTGCATAAAAATTATGTCGCACTGGTACAAGGCAAACTTGAAGGTCAGGGCAGTGTCGAAGTGCCTTTGATTACCGACTGGGAAAACCGTCCGCGTCAGATGGTGCATTTTGAACTGGGCAAGGCCGCCAAGACCTTGTATCAGGCTTTAGAATATCTACCCCAGCAAGACATTAGCCGGGTACTACTGACACCAATTACTGGCCGTTCCCATCAGCTACGCGTGCATATGCTGCATATCGGTCATCCCATTACTGGCGATAAAATTTATCATCCTGAACCCCAGCGCAGTCCTTTAAATCGTATGGCCTTGCATGCCAGTTATTTGGCTTTTACCCAGCCTTTGAGTGGTGTCCCGGTCGAAATAAAGGCAGACATACCATTCTAATTTGATTCTGCTTAATAGTTAGATTCAACCGGACACATGCTTTTTAATCTCATAAATATGATCAGGATCAAGCTCTTAAACTGGGAAACCCATATAAAAAGTGTGAGAATTTATTTCGATAACAGCGTGGAAATGAGTGGCTTTATAAGCATGTTCAAATGAAATTTTCTACTGATCCATTGCCTGATCGGCTGTTACTGCAGAATATAAATTTTAATGTTCGGTTTATCTCTTGATGATGAGCTTAGAGAATTTTTATTCTTTTATCTCTCGCTATAGGCCTGATATCTTTATTTTTCAGGTTTTTTAATTTTGCTTTTATTATTTTTAAACTTTTAAATTATATCTTTTGATCTCTGTACACGACAAAAAT
>DDAT01000039.1:0-60324 GCA_002332985.1 Acinetobacter lwoffii
TTGTTGGTCAGTGACGTTTTCACAAATGTAGTAATCATGATCCCATGCTCCTTGATGGAAAATGACCTGTTTACGGTAGATCACTTGTTTTCCGTTTTCGGTACAGACAAAGCTGTCGCCTTGATCTTTGACTTGGGTTGCGTTTAGGAAGCCACCAATACAGAGGAATCGGGATTGTTTGGGCATTTAGATATCCAAGAGTTTATCATTAGCTTACTTTACATATTTCTAAAAAATTTATGTATTTTCCAACCAACCATTTGTATTTAAATCAGCCGAACCGAATACACAAGGAGGACACATATTAGATGATTTAACCTGTGAAAATTCAGCAATTAATATTTTTTCTAAATATTTTACTAATTCTTCTACGAAAAAATATAAATTGGATAATTCAATAATAAATTCACCTACTTTAAATTCTATTAAACCAACATTATTTTGATTAAATCTTATATTCGTATTAGGTAAAGTAAATTTAAAGTTTACTTTTTTATAAAAAGCTCCATATCGTATAAAGTATGTTTTAACATTTAATGAGGCTCTATCACTAAGATAAATCCATCCTATTTCCCCCATTGCAGAAGAATTGCTAGAAATTAAACTGTCTATTCTTTGTGGTAAATGAGATATGATATTTCTAATATTCCTAACATTTTCAAATTTTTTATCTACTACTACTTTCGAAAAGGCTCTATCTAACTCTAATATTTTATCTAAGTTATTCCACATCCCTCTCAATCGATCTAGAGAATCTATAAATGCCCAACAATCTAGAGAAATATGTGTAAAATCTGTGATTTCATTTTTCTGAGATACTGATTCTAAAGATTGACATAATCTCTGATAACTTAAATTTATTACCTGCAAAGCGATTCTGATACCATCTAAATTAAATATAAGTTTTTTATTAATTCCTTCTGGAATAGCAAACAAACATGAATTGTTTAACATATTTTAGTATCCAAGCTATTTTATAGATTTTCTGGCAGAACCATGACCTATATGATCAGACAAAAGCCCCTCATGATTTTTAATCACTTCACCTGTAATTGGATCTACAACCCTCTCTATATAAAAATTATTTTCTCGGTTAACTTCACGATATTTATCGATATAATAACCTCTTGACTTACTAAAGTCCCATCCTTGTATAAATTCAAATTTTAAACCCTTTCTTTTAGACTCACCTCCTTTATACGCCTTTACCTTAATACTTTCCCCAACCTTAATATTGTCTTCAAATATTTCCATAAATTTTCTTTGACCACATGATGGGCAATTTTCTGTATTTAATAGTTGCTCACCACAATTACCACACACCAAGGACATAATAGTTACCTATAAATTTTTATAAAAAATAATTTTTGTTATGAAGAATAAGATAAGGGCTGATTACTCAGCCCTTATCTTATACCGCTTATTGCTTAATTAACAAAGCAAATCTGATAGATTTGCTCTTGCGCTAGGGAAAAGCCTTTCGGCTTTTCTTAGTCCTAGCTCATTAAGTTAACTGAGCAGCAGCAATTTTCTTAGTATCAACGTCTTTAGCAGCGTTAGTATATTCGCTCATCTTGTCGAAGCTTAAGTATTGATAGATGTCAGCTGACATGCTGTCAATTTGAGCTGCATACTGTTGGTATTCTTCTGGAGAAGGTAATTTACCCAATACAGCAGCAACAGAAGCAAGTTCAGCAGAAGCCAGGTAAACGTTAGCACCTTGACCTAAACGGTTCGGGAAGTTACGCGTAGAAGTCGATACACAAGTCGTGTTCGGAGCTACACGTGCCTGGTTACCCATACACAATGAACAACCTGGCATTTCAGTACGCGCGCCAGCTTTACCATAAATGTTATAGAAACCTTCTTCCATCAACTGATGTTCGTCCATACGCGTAGGTGGAGCAATCCACAAACGAGTTGACAACGCACCACCAGGAACTTTCTCTAACAATTTACCAGTCGCACGGAAGTGACCGATGTTAGTCATACAAGAACCAACGAATACTTCGTCAATTTTCGCGCCTTGAACATCAGAAAGAAGTTTTGCATCATCTGGATCGTTCGGGCAGCAAAGAATAGGTTCTTTGATGTCTGCAAGATCGATTTCATACACTTTCGTGTATTCAGCATCAGCATCCGCTTTGATCAGGCTTGGATTAGCCAACCATTTTTCCATGTTCTCAACACGACGAGCCATAGTACGCGCATCGCCATAACCTTCAGAAATCATCCACTTCAACATGGTGATGTTTGAACGAAGGTATTCAGCAACTTTCTCTTCAGAAAGTGTGATAGAACAACCTGCAGCAGAACGTTCAGCAGAAGCATCAGAAAGTTCGAATGCTTGCTCAACAGTCAGGTCAGTTTCCATTTCTGTTAAGTCGATCTCGAGGATACGACCAGAGAAGATGTTTTTCTTACCTTTCTTCTCTACAGTTAGGTCACCTTCCTTAATTGCGTAGTAAGGAATTGCATGTACAAGGTCACGTAGAGTGATACCAGGCTGCATTTTACCTTTGAACTTCACAAGTACAGATTCAGGCATATCAAGTGGCATAACACCAGTTGCTGCAGCGAACGCTACAAGACCAGAACCCGCCGGGAATGAAATACCGATTGGGAAACGAGTATGCGAGTCACCACCAGTACCAACTGTATCTGGAAGAAGCATACGGTTTAACCAAGAGTGAATAATACCGTCACCTGGGCGTAAAGACACACCACCACGGTTCATGATGAAATCAGGAAGCGAGTGTTGCATTTGAACGTCAACTGGTTTTGGATATGCAGCTGTATGACAGAAAGATTGCATAACAAGGTCAGCAGAGAAACCTAGGCAAGCCAAGTCTTTCAATTCGTCACGAGTCATTGGACCTGTTGTATCTTGCGAACCAACAGTAGTCATCTTAGGTTCACAGTAAGTACCTGGAAGTACACCTTGACCTTCAGGAAGACCACAAGCACGACCAACCATCTTCTGAGCTTGAGTGAAACCTTTGCCAGTTGCAGCAGGTTGAACCGGAGTACGGAACATTGTAGATACTGGAAGACCTAAAGCTTCACGAGCCTTAGTCGTCAAACCACGACCAACGATCAGGTTAATACGACCGCCAGCACGAACTTCGTCTAGAAGAACTGGAGTTTTAAGTTCAGCTTCAGCGATTTGCGCGCCGTCTTTGAACGCAGTGACTTTAGCAGCAGCGTGATCGATCTTAAGAACGATTTCGTCGCCCATGTTCATGTTAGCAACATCGATCTCGATCGGTAACGCACCAGCATCTTCCATCGTGTTGAAGAAAATCGGAGCGATTTTAGAACCTAGGCAGTAACCACCGTCTTTTTTGTTCGGGATGTGCGGAATGTCATCACCGAAGAACCAAAGTACAGAGTTAGTTGCAGATTTACGAGAAGAACCTGTACCAACAACGTCACCAACGTAAGCAACCTGGTTGCCTTTCGCGATCAGTTCTTTAATCTGGTTAAGTGGACCCACTTCACCAGGAACTTCTGGATTGATTCCGTCACGTACGTTTTTCAACATTGCATTTGCGTGCAATGGAATGTCTGGACGGCTCCAAGCGTCTTGTGCAGGTGACAAGTCGTCAGTGTTGGTTTCGCCAGTTACTTTGAAAACAGTCAGTTTGATTTCTTCAGGAACGTCTTTACGGCTAGTGAACCATTCAGCGTCTGCCCAAGACTGCATCACTGCTTGAGCATTTGCGTTACCAGCTTTTGCTTTATCAGCAACGTCATGGAATGCATCAAATACAAGAAGCGTTTTTTTCAATGCTTCAGCTGCAAGTTCAGCAAGCTCAGCATTGTCTAAAAGTTCAACTAAAGGCGCTACGTTATAACCACCAAGCATAGTACCTAGTAAGTAAACAGCACGTTCTTTAGAAACGAGTGGAGAGGTTGCTTCGCCTTTTGCCAATGCAGCTAAGAACGCAGCTTTTACATATGCAGCTTGGTCAACACCTGCTGGTACACGGTTTTCAAGCAAATCTACCAAGTATGCTTCTTCACCAGCTGGCGGGTTTTTTAGTAGTTCAACTAATGCAGCTGTTTGGGCATCGTCAAGTGGCTTCGGTGGGACTCCGAGTGCGGCACGTTCTTCAACGTGTTGGCGGTAAGCTTCTAGCACAGTGTTATTCCTCTTTTTTAAAAAATTACTTATGAATTCCTGCTTATTCTAAGCTTCATAAATAATATGGACTCCGAAATTTTACTAAATTTCCAGTTAAAAGTTAATGCAACTCAAGTGTTTCTTCGTGATGCTCGTTATTTTATAACTAAATGATGCTCTTAATGATTATTCCATAATCAGTTCCAGCTTACACCACACGAAACAAGCCCATGAATAGGCCCTTTTAACTGAATTTAATGCATAAAAAAGGCAACCCTGATGTTGCCTGATTTGAAGTTAAAAAGATACTCCACCTTAGTGTACAGTGGTCGAGTTTAAATACTGCTGATATGAGTCTCGGCAGCCTTGGAATTTCACCACGCATTCATCTTCATAGGTGCTACTGTGATTATTGCTGGCAAAGGAAATATCAACCTGATAAAGCTTTTTATCTTGTTCTAGTATCTTCTTTAAAACGACTTTGTCACCGACGCTGAGTACATAGCGACTGCCGCCAATAATGACCACACCCTCTTCATCTTCCAGCAGCAGATCAGAATGATGCAAATATCTTACGACTTCCATATTGTGCTACTCCTCGGTTAATTGGAGTTAAATTCATTATTCAATATAAAGATAAGTATTTCTATATTTTAGATTTAGAAATTGTCACAAAGTGTACATTTCGCTTAGGCTATTTTTATTATTCAGTCTTTTGAAGATGTGTATATTTAAATACGTTTAATGGGAAATATGGGTTGGATAATTTTATCCAGATATAAAAAACCGTTCCTTAGAACGGTTTGTAATCTGGTAATTCATCATGCGGTGTTGCAATACACTTTGCAGTAAATTCAGCGCGGACTTTTTCACGTGCTGCTTTTACATCTGTCTTAATCTCTTCGGCTGGAATTGCATAGACTTCATCAATAATATTCAGGATAAAACCTTTAGTGGTTTCATCGTCGATCTTGTTGGCATGCTCGATTGCTTTTTCTTTCTCAATCGCATTCTGACGATCCAGCATAATGGTACGCGCCGCATTACCGACACTTCGACAATAACCTTGCCACTGCTCTTCAGGGGTTAAGGGTTTCTTCTCGGCACAACCGGCCAGCGCCAGCATAAACGATAAAGCCAATAACTTTTTCATGAATTTCTCCTTCCGAGGGGCAATATAAAAGATCGGGGAAGATTTGTCATTTCAAAATGCCAGTTGTATTGAATTAAAAAAGCCCACTCATGGACTTTTTCATTTTGTGTGATTAACCACATGAAGCCTGAATAATCTTTTTGCTTGCAGGATCTACGGTTACAGTCACTCTTTCTTCACGATAATCCATCGTCACCGCTTGACCCGGCTCGACCATACGCACAATTTGTGCCTTGGTTTTTTGCTTGATTTGCGCTTCAGTCAAATTGGACTGACCCACCAATGCCGCTGCCTGATCAGCGATACATTTAGGTTGATTCATGTGCAGTAATTCCCACTCCTCGACCACCTGACCATTCTTTAAATGGCAATATCCGACCTGACCATTGCTTTCAGTACGAATCTCAAGCTTGCCACCCTGATTGACACAATAAGCGCTTGCAGGATTCGCTGAACCTATTTTAGGAGCTTCCGTCTCAGATTGCGGCGTGGTGGTACATGCGCTTAGAGCGAGAGCCAGCAAACCGAACAACATTGTTTTTTTCATGAGAGCCTATTCTTCTTCAATAATTCTTCAACAATTTAGCATATTTCCTTGTTCTTGCCAGAGACAAGTCTGTGTACATTTTTAACCGTACTTTCTCATTAAAGAATGGAAATAAGACCTTTGTGCATTAAGGACTTCAACGCTATAAATTCTTTCAATGAACAAGATAAACAGAAGAACCTAACCTCTCCATAATAAGGAAATGCCGGACGAATCGCCTGAACCAAGTGATTATGCACCTCAATAGCATTGCATTGTCATTACATCAATCAAATATGACTTCACTTTTAGATTTGTGATCTGTGCTGGATTGATTTAATATTTGATTGAATTTTAAACTTTCTATTGGCATGACAGACGATCCTCAACTCTCCCTCAAGGAATATCTTGCTACGGTTCAGGAAGTGGTCAAACTCACTTTCGATACACCAGTATGGGTCAAAGCCGAGATTCGTAATCTAAGTATTAAAGCTGGCCATTATTATCTGGAGCTGGCAGAAAAAGAAGTCGATAGTGATCAGGTCATTGCCAGTTGCCGAGCAACCATCTGGAAATTTAGTGCCCAGAAAATTGTCACGCAGTTTGAACGTGAAAGCGGGATTGAGCTGAGTCGTGATTTGAAAGTGCTGATTAAAGTCAAAGCTAATTTCGATCCGCAGTATGGTTTTTCTTTAAATATCGTTGAAATTGATTCAGGCTATACCTTAGGAGATATTGCCCGGCGTTATCAGCAGATTGTTGAGCGCTTGACGACTGAAGGACTGATTCAACGCAATAAAAACTTGCCCAGCCCTTTTGACCTGAACCGGATTCTGGTGATTGCTCCCGAAAATGCAGCAGGCCTGGGAGATTTCAAAAAAGATGCCGATGCACTACAGCGTGCGCAGGTGTGTGAGTTTGTCTATCACAGTGCGACTTTTCAGGGAAATACCGCCCCGCAAAGTATTATGTACAGTCTGGCACAAGCGCTCAAACAATGGGCTCAGACCTATAACACTGCCCCGGATCTGATTGTGATTATACGAGGGGGTGGCGCAGTCAATGATCTGGCTTATTTGAATGATTATGATCTGGCTGCCCTGCTTTGCAAGCGTTCGGTGCCGGTATGGGTCGGCATCGGGCATGAAAAAGACCGTACCATTCTGGATGAGATTGCGCATCGCTCCTTTGATACTCCGAGTAAAGTCATTGCAGGAATCCGCAATCATATCTTTGAACTAACCCAGGATGTCCTGAATTATCTACAGCGGATTCAGCGTTTATCTCAGCAACAGATTCAGGCTTATCAAAATCAGAATGATCAATTTTTGAAACTGATTCAAAGTCTGGCCAATAACCAGATTATGGATGCGCTGCAACGTCTGCAACAGATCAAGGCCAATACTGCCAGTCTGGCCCAACAGCATACCCTGCTCATCAATCAACAGCTCGATGCCCTGATGCGGGAAACGCTACTACAAAATCCTAAACATGTTTTATCCAAGGGTTATGCCATCGTGCGCCAGCAAGAACAGGTGGTTGCATCTATTCAACAGATTCAGCCCAATGATCTGGTTGAAGTCGAATTACATGACGGCATTTTTTCAGCACAACTTATACAGGTACTTCCTCATGAATCATGATACTTTGAGCTTCCAACAAGGCTATGACATCTTGAAAAAGAATGCGGAATTGCTCGAATCTCAGCAAGAACCGGATATTGATAACTTGATGAAAATCGTGGAAGAATCCATGACTGCTTATAAAGCTTGCAAGGCACGGGTTGAGGCGGTTCAAACTGCGTTAAATGAGACGTTTAACGATTAATTGCACCCCATTTTAAATATTTTCTTAGGCTATTCTACTAGATTGAATTGACATAAAAGCTCTCATGAATGAGGGCTTTTTTATTAAGTGAAAAAAATCATTTCAATGGATATTTAAATTTTCTAGGTGGCTATTTTGATCAATCCGCCCAATTCTAAATAGGAAATATTGTATTTTCATTCTCATCGACCAAACGATAAAAAGCCCAATATTAAATTGGGCTTTTTATTACTCTTCAACTTCTATCGGATCACCGTCTTCAGGACGAATATGACGTGTTCCATCATCCGCAGGATCAACACTAGAACCATCTTTGGTAATAGCATTGTACATTTCATCCTCTTTCTTATCATCGATAAATTCTTCATCTTCGAAATCTTGAGGTTCACTATCGTCGTCAAAGTTCAAAGGCTTTTCTTCATCTATCATGGCGATCCATCACTTATTTAACCAATAAAATATCATGCTCAAATATTTGAAAGCTTCATTCAATAGTTAACGATGATCATTTGTGTAACTGAATAAACATAATAGTCATTGGAACATTATTTTCTACCGACAAAAAAATGCCTCCTTAGGGAAGGAGGCTGAAATTGGAAAGAAACTACAGCGATAGAATCTATTCATGAATTATATATAAACTTATAATTTATACATTAGCATAATATTACATTAATTTTTCAATTAAAAAGCCCGCTTACTCTTTCAAATAAGCGGGCTAGTGCTGTAGTCATTTTCTTCGTATTATTTGCGTCTTCTTGTTTTCGCAAAATGACTATAGCACTGTGAATTTATCAATAAAGTATAGGGAGTATTAATAAACTGTTCTCTTACATTTGCTTTAAGTTACTTTTCGTTCAATAAGCTGTACATGTTAAAAAAGCCCACCTTTCGATGGGCCTTCCCCCTTTATCACTTTTGCGCTGATTCAGATATGTTGTCAAAGTGAGCAACGACTAGAGAATAAGCAAGCTATTGATAAAAATATATAAATACCCCATTAACATATAACAAAACTATAGTTTTATAAAAAATAACTATACTTATTGAAGTAATTGACGATTTTGACCTTCAAAGGCACTTTATAGCTGACTTAATTTGCTAGACATATAAGTTAAAAATAACGTCTTATCCTGAAAATCAGGCATTTCAAACACCCAAAAAATGTAATTTTTAGATCTCAATTTAAGTTTCACATTCACAGCCTTTACTTGAATTATTACATCCTCATGCTGCATTTCTGCGAATAATTCTAAAATCAGCGCAAAGAATCTCAGTTTGTTGACTGTGTTGTATTTTGTTGGTTTATATATTCTCAAGGCTTCAGAATATATAAGCTCGCACCATTCATTTCCATCTTCATCATCCATTAGCTCTCATTTAATTATTTAAAATAGATCACGAGGTAGGTTTATAACATGGTGGCTATAATTAAACTGCTTTTAATCTGAATATTAAAATTATAATTTTTTAGAAAATAAAAAAGCCCATCATCCGATGAGCCTTTTTGGAAAATATATCGTGAAGAACTAAGCTGCAAATTCTTGCAGTACAAATCGTTTTACACTTTCATCAAAGTCAGGTTTTGAAAGAGCAAGCTTGCCATTTTTCATAGTTTTATAACAATAACTCGCTGCTACTCCCATACCAACCAAAGTCAACAACTTCATTGCTCACCTCTTTACTGGGAAGATTTGAATACAAAGTTATCATTCAAATTTGTAGTTTTCCAACTCAGTTTCGATTGTTTTCTGTACTACATGTTAATGAATGTATGAATAATAAATGAAAACCTGCCGGATGATGTGTTTGCTTAAAGTCTTTCAACTAGTGGTTAATTTGCGTATCTATCCAGTTAAGGAAATTTTCCTTATTACTGAATTCTGGCATAGACCCTAAATTTATAGACTCTTTAGCACCAAATTTTCCAGCGACAGTATTCGGTGCTTGAACTCTGAAATCCAGAGGATCACTTTCATGTAGAGTTCTAAAATATTCTACCGCTTTATCAAATTCACTTTTATCCTTAAAACCTGGTCGTTCCTTTAAAAAGTCATAAACTTGTTCTAGAGCTGGTAGATAATTATTTTTAGGCATTCTGTTTTCTCTAAAATAATGAGTTTTATGATGAAGACCTATTTTGAATGAATAATGATAAGAATATTCCCTTATTTCTTAGAGTTTATGTAAATTATGATGATTTGAGAGTTAAATCTAAATTCTGGAGTAAGCTGATAAAAAATGAGCGTAAACATACACTCATTTTTACTACATTTTCTGATGCATGCTTAACTGACCTGCATTGCTTTAAAATAAGGTCTATTTTATTGAACAAAGTGCAAATGTCGGCTGCTCTATCAGTAAAGATCAGATGCACTTTAAATGCGCCAGTTTAAGGTTCAAGCCTAATTAACGCTATGAATATCAAGTTCATCATTGGTGGTCAATACAACAGAAGCCAAAATTGGAATGCCCAAAATGAAAGGTACAGCGAAAATCCATAGAACTACGGTTACATCCGATTTAAAGAAAAATTGAATGGCTAATGCAGTCAAAATAAGTACAGAAAATAGAATCGCAGCAAAACGGATGATAAATTTAGTCGACATGCGAAGATGCTCTTATGCGTGAAATCGTATTTTCAATATACACCTATTTTTATTATGGGTTTATTGATTTTCAGTCTGTTATTGCATATTTTAATTGATTTTCTATATGTGATAGCTGAATTATACGATGATCAGTTTTCTTCACCCTGAAGTCTCATCCTAAATTCTTTCTCTACTCGTAACTCTATTGTCATATATGTATAGAGATTGAATTTAGAGATCAATGCTTCTGCTGACTATGACATCAATCTACTTTATAGCTAATAAAATCTTTGTCCTGTCTCCCAATAAAAGAGCCCTAAAATTTTAGGGCTTTTTTATTGCTTAAATTAGAAGCGCCAATTATAGAACAAGTCAATCGCACGTTCTAGAGACTGACTCGCTTCCAGATACAAGCGCTGATTTACCTGATAGCGTAAAGTGAGCTTATTCACCGGTGTAAATACCCCGACTCCATAACGGAGATATAAATCAGGCGTAATATAACCAGTCACAGAAACCTGGGTATCATCTCCTGTACCTTGAGCATCCAGAGCTAGGCCAGTTAAGCCAAAACTGCGCCCGATCTGGTTGGTCAGTGCGCGGGTGCTACCCAAGCCCAAACTAATCCCCGCAGCAGCGATCGTATTATTCACATCGGATCTAAATCCTTCAGCCTGGCTTAAACCAGATACACCCTCATTAACACGACCGGTAATCAAGGCATTCAAGGCTTCCTGTTCTGACAAGCCCGCATCATTATAAATCTGAATACTTGGACTCGATGCCGTCCCTGTTACCCGTACCCCGACCGTACTACCCTGAACCGATTTATTGGCATCAATGTCCAGCGTCGGATTGGTAAGTTCACCATTAAAACGCGCGATAGCACGATTCAGGTCCAGACTTTGGCCATAGGCTTCGATTTTCACTCGTTGTGACACCCCGATTGCACCATTGGCACGCATTGCAGTTTCCAGACCACGCTGTGACAGATTGACTCGACCCAATAGCGGAATACGACTGTCAAAGCCCTGGAAGATGACCTGATTCCCTAAAGAAACAGCTACATCTGCCCGGATATCCCAAGGACGTGCTGACTTCAAGATCGCCAACTGATCATCACCTTCACGCACGACCCGTACATCTGAAGATAAACCGACTACAGGTTCTGAGGCTTCTGGCATTGAAATCAACGCACGCGGTACATCAACTGTGCCACTTAGACTCAGTTTTTTATTAAATGGATACATGTCCAGAGTCAAATCAGGTGTCACCACAGCGGTAATTAATGGGGCCTGACGAATCAGCAGATTGTCACCTTGCAGTTTTAACTGCACTCGTGGATCACCTTTCCAGTCGACCGATCCGGTTAATTTACCCACACCACGACCACTGTTAAATGCGCCATTGATGCTGGCCGAATTCTGACGTATGGATGAATACAGTTGTACATTGGTCAGATTTACGGGCAAGGAGATCATGCTAATCGAAGCATCTTTGACCCGAACCTCACCTTCAAGCAAAGGATCCGTTAAAGTTCCGCTAATTTTTCCGGCATAAGATAAAATCCCGTCCAGATTACGGATGTCCTGAATAAATGGCTTAAAGACCTTGAGCTGTACCTGGTTAAAGGCAATTTCGCCATGCATCGGTTTACTGTCACGATAGGGATCAATGATGACATTGGCATAACCGGCTCCGATATCCGGTGTTTTGACATCCAGACGAAGCTGCAAGCCATCTGCCACACTTTTTGCGACCAACCCGACTTCATCATATTTGAGTGTAGAACCCAAATAATCTGGATCTTCAGAAGATAGGCCTACCACACCATTACGCGTCACCAGACGTGCGTCAATTTTAGGTTTAGCACCTTGCGCCCAGGCAGCCTTGGCATAACCATTGACTTTACCCGTCAACGCCAATCCATCAGGCAGGAATGCACTAAAGTCTTCCAGATCAAGGTTTTGGGTAATAAAAGAGGCACTGCCACGGTTTTTATTGACCCGAATCGGCTGATCAAAACACAACTGGCTTTGCTGACTCATCCAGCAATGGGCACCAACAAACAGATCCGATTGAGCACTGTTATAAATCACTGCTGCATTTTGACGCTGTACCAGACGGGCGCGTAAAGAGTCGAAATCACCTTTTTGAATCTGACCCAGCCAGTTATTTTGAGCATTAAAGCCACCGGCGAGCTGCACAAAGAATTTTGACAGGCGGTTTTCTGCCTGCACTTTGAGAATGTGCGCAGCACGGGTACCGGCCAGTGATATCTCACCGCGTACAATCTCGCGTGAACCGCTACGCAGGCGATCCATTGTCGCGGTCAATAAGGTTGGTGTGCTTTGCGATGTTGGCAACTGTCCGCGAACACGAACTTTCTGCACGCTAAACAGGTTTTTAAAAGCAAAATTATCGATAGATAGATTAGCTGAAGCCTGCAATCGTGGCTGCGCCTGCATATTGATATAGCCCTGCGCACGACCTCTTAAGCCCGGATACAATTCAAACAGGGCCGGCGCATTCACTTTTAGTTGGAGGTTTTGTGCATTACCGGTCGCCTGAATCTGGTTGCTGGCATAAGACAGGAACAAGTTATTGGCTTCAAACTGCTGTGGTACAAAACCGCGCTGGTTCGAATTAATGATGACCGATAAATTACCCGTGCCACGTACCGGTTTGTTATTCAGCATACCGGCCAGATTCAAGCGTTGAATCTGAATGCGTTTTAAGGCATCTGACCACACCCCTTGGGTTTGCACATTGCCTGACAATTCGCCTTTGAGTTTGGCATTAAAATATTGCGGCTTAAAGCGGATTAAGGACGCATTGATATCCCAGTCAATCCCATTCGCCAGATTGACCAGACCGCTGGCATTAATCTTGCCAGCCACACCATCATGACGGAATTCATTGATCTTCAACATGTCCGGGGTACCTGAAACGCGCAGTTTTAGCAGACCCTGACTGGCTTTAAGCTGGCTGGCGTTTAAAGCACCATCATAATTGATCGCATACCCTCTAAAACCGCCGCCCGCTTTTTCATTATGGAATAACAAGGCAATGGTACTGTTACCGGTCAAACGTACAGTTTCATTCTGCTCTGCCAGTCGCCCGGTCAGGTCGACACTGTTCAGTTTAATAATCTGCTGATTCGGTTGCGCATAACCATTGGCTTTAACCTGGCCATTCAAACGATCTACCGGTGAAGCTGCGGCAATACTTTGGGTATTTAAATTTTTAGCATTTAATACTGCGGCCCATTTTAACTGGCGTTTTTCCTGTGGCAGTTCAATCCGTGCATTACCGCTTAAGCTGCCTGCCTGTGCATTGGCGCTGTAATTAAAGCTCGGGACATTCAGGATATTCTTGTTCAGATTGAGTTTGGCCTGATACATGCCTGCAGGTAAAAGACCCTCTTCATGCTGCTCAACTTTGGTCGCCACATGAATATTCTGCTGACCTTCGACCAATGCCAATTTGACATCGCCAGACTGACTACTGAGCCAGCCCACATAAGGTACGGCGCGATCAATATTTTTCCAGGCAACATCCAGTAGCATCGGTTGTATTTTATTGCCCTTGACCGGATTTTGATCCAGCTTCAGATTCCAGCTTTCATAGCGGTCAAAATCAACCAGTCCGGTAAGGTGCAGGCCATTTTCCAGATTACCCGCAGAAGCGATATTGGCATCCAGACTTGGCGGCAAGAAATCTTGTACGACTTGCGGAATGCGCTCATGTTTAGGATCAATCCCATTCAAACGCCCAGCCAAATCCCAGCTGACCCGGTCTTTCCAGCCCACTGTCCCGGCAAGGCTGACTGCGCCTTTCATCAACTGACCATTCAGATCGGTAATATTCAGCTGATTGACCAGATCGGTATACATCACCGCACTATACTGACCTTGCGGAATATTTTCCCCAATCAGGTCAGTCTGGACATTCAGGTCCAGACGCTTGATATCGCCATTAAACTCGGCAATGCCGTCTTTGGTAAACAGTTTCTGTTCGGCTAGAATAGGCCAGTGATAATCCTTGAACTTCAACTCGCCGCGCATCGGTACCTGAGGACGCATAGGATGTACAATAACCCAACCGGTTAATAAATCAGGCGTATTGGTCGCTACGCCAGCCTGAATCGTGTCCAGTGTTCCACGTGCCCTCACCTGAATATCATGAATATTCAAGCTATCTCTTAAGGAAGGCAGATTGACGATGCCCGTGGCATCTAGCGGATATTTGCCTTCAAACTGCATTTTACCCCTGGCTTCACGTACCGACAGATAGCCCATATCCATACGGGAATCTTCAAAATTTAATTCGGTGCCGGACCAGAGTGCCTCATTTAATTCAATATTATAGAAATCGACTGCATTGGTCTGGGTTTTAATCACCAGATGATCCAGCAGTAAATGATCAACGCGCAAAATAAAAGGCAAACGGATGGCATTAAACTTGAATGGTTCGCCCGTTGAAGGTCGCTTGTTAATAATTTGCAGATTGAGGACATCGGCTTCAGTCAGATGAATTTCTTTTTTGACAATCGCGCGCCAACCCAGTTTTACATCAGCACGATCAATTTTGACATCGACCGGTTTCAGGCTGACCAGCACATTTTTAAGAATAATCCCACGCCATAAATTACCGCCTTCATATTCATATTGAATAATTTGCTGGCGTTCTAGCACTTGATCCAGCAGGAATTTACTGCCCTGATTGGTCGAAAACAGTAGAGCCAGCACAGACAGCAGAAAAATCAGCGAAAAAAGCACCGACAATAGGATGCTTCTGAATATACGGCGCTTTTTCGGAACAACGCTATCTTGTGGTTCTTGTTCTGGCTGTGGTTGGTTCTCGACCATGATCTACCCAAATAACTATTTTTTAAAATGATGTTTTATAACTGCGATCCAATAAAGAAATGTAAACGAATCGGATAATTGTCATCAGACAGTCCAGTCGCAACATCTATACGTATTGGCCCAATCGGTGAAGCCCAACGCACACCCACACCCGCGCCATATTCGGTCGGATTACTGAATTCTTTATTATAGGCATTTCCGGCATCTGCAAAGACCGCAGCACGCCAGCCTTCCTTAAACTGATAATTATATTCTAATGAAGCCACGCCCAAGGCCTGCCCGCCCACTTTAAAGCCGTCAATTTCCGGAGAAAGGCTCTTGTAGTCAAAACCGCGGATACTCTGGTCACCACCAGTGAAATATCTCAGGTTATACGGTACTTTGGCAAAATCTTGAGTAAAAATATAACCCGCGTCGGCACGCCCAACAAACTGATGATCTGCATTTTCACCCAATGAATAGATAAAACGCCAGCCCGCATTCACAATGGCCATATCTGCATCAGAGAGTAAAGCCTCACTACCCAGTTCAATCTTATAGGTCTGCTTAAAACCTTTGGTTGGGTTGACCCGACGATCGCTCTCGGTACGTGAAACTTCATAACCGACTAATAGCGATTGCTGCTCATCTTCGGTATTAAAGCGAAAAGCTTCTGGAATCTGGTTAAAATCGACAGAACCATCCTGCTTCAAACGATCCAGACGATAACGAGCGCCAAAAGTCCGCTGCCAGCTACCACGTGGATTCTTGATAATCCGGTCTGCACCTAAGACTGCCGATTCAATCAACAGGCCTTCACCCTGTGCGACGCCTTCACGCTCTTCACGCTCATAACCACCCACAATACTGACATAATCATTCAGCGGATGGTGATAGGGAATATTATAACGTCCATCAATCGACTGACGGATGCCAGATAACTCCATGTTGGCATCAAACGAATGTCCGCGCTTGTTCACAATGGCACGACGATATTGACCACGTAAGCGGATATCGGTATCTGTGCCATAACCCAAACCCACTTCAGCACTATTTAAACGGTCTGCATTTAAAGTCACAATCACTGGAATCTTTTTCTCTTCCCGTGCCTGTACTTTTAAACGGTCCTGTTCATTCTCTTTGGTTTGCTGCTCAACCCGTAAAGTTCTTAAATTTGCGCTTTCCTGATCGCGGCTACCGGCAAACTGGTCTTCATCTACGACATTCTGGGTCACTTCCTGAGAAGAGGATACCGAGCGAGCTGGTTGCATCGTAGCAGCCTGATCTTCAGTCCGTTTCTGTTCTTCAATCAGGCTTTGAATATCGGGTGCCAGTTCCAGCTCTTTATCAAGCGGATCAGGGCGAATCGCATCCACCAGAGTATAGTTGAAATAGCGTGAGTTGGTCAGGTTATTGGCCAAGCCATTCACCCGCCAGAAGGTATAATCTGCACCATCTGTCCAGGTGACCAGACTTTCCAGTACGTCTCGATCCAGCGGAAATTCCTTTTCAGGATCGCTCATTCTGAACTCGACATTGCCTAATTTATAACGTTCACCCGTTTCAAAACGCAGATTCACATCGGCGGTGTTTTGTGGCTGAGCAATCTTTACATCATGCAGACGCCAGAATGAATCAAAATAACCATTGTTATTGGCTGCTGTGGTAATGCGTGTCTTGGTTTTTTCATAATTGCCATGATTGAAAATATCGCCTTCTTCCTGTTCAGGTAAAAGACTGATGACCTGGAATTGCGGCTGTTCGGCGCCCTCTCCAGTAAATTCAATATTTTGACTGCTAATCAGGACAGGTTCATTCGGGGTCACAAAAACCCGAACCCGACTGTCAGAGAGTTTTTCAAATCTGAACTGAGCATTATAATAGCCCACCGCTTGCGCTGCCTGTCTGGACAAGGTGCGTAATTGCGGCAAAGCCGAATTAAAGTCGCCAAAAGACTCTTGGGTAAAACTGGATAATTTGGCTTTGACATTATTTCTTAAATTCAGATGGCCTTCAGGCACATCTTTACGATTCAGCATACCGTTACTTTGCGCCACACCTTGCCCATTTATGATCACCACATCGGTACTAATGCGGGGAACTCTTGCGGTCATGATCTGACGTGGAGGACGGATTTTATAAAATAGCCGTTTGAACAGATTCGGACGTTTATCATCCTCAGCGACAAGCTGACCTGGCACTTCTGGCAAGGTCAATCCGGCTTCATTATTTTGTACAATAATCTGGCTGTCAGCCTGAATCGATTGCATCAACTGATCGACATTCACCGGTGCCTGATTGATTTCCAGCAGTTCTTGCTGGCTGATATCGGCCACCACCGTTTCGCTGGTCTGAGTATTGCGATAGTTTTGTGCTTCCTGTTTGGCTTGCTCGGCTACCTGGTAAATTTCATTCGCCATGTTCTGATCAATAGTCTGTACTGGCAGATCTTCCAGATCATCAAACTCGATCGGCGTAAATTCACCCAGACCAGATCCTGCATTTTGCTGTTGTTCCAGCATCAACATGCTGTCAACTGGTACTTCCGGCTCCAAGGCTTCTTCGATTTTTTCTTCCGCTTCCGTTTCGGACGTGGCCACTCCCTGACGAATCGCTTCTTTGGATAGCTCGTCCACCATTTCTGCCTGAGAAATGGCCACAGGTGTTTCGGGCTGTTCGGTTTGTGCCATGCTCTGATGGGATAACATCATAAAAAAGATGCTCATACACAGCTGCATACCACTATGCTGTGGTATGAGAGGCCCCATACTGCGATTTAGCATCGTTTTTTTAAAATTTTTCGTTTTTTTAAAATTTTTCTTTGCAGGCATAGCAAACTCTAAACGAATACATTCTTTAATTGATTATTTGACCGAAAAATATAAGCTAAGGATCTTAATTAATTGGTTTTTACCTTTACATGGCTGAAAGTATCTTACATGATTTTTCTCAATGTTTACGCATAACTGACATTTCTTAATAAAACTTAATGTAGCACGGCCTATATGAACAAAAATGAACATTTGTTAGCTTCTCGGCGCTTTTTACCGATGTTTCTGACGCAGTTTTTTGGTGCATTAAACGATAATGTATTTAAACAGGCGTTACTGCTGGTCATTACTTATGGCTGGATTCAACAGCAATCGGCCAACATCAGCACTTTAAATAATCTGGCGGCTTTACTGTTTATCTTGCCGTATTTTATTTTTTCAGCCACGGCCGGTCAGATTGCCGACAAATACGAACGTTCACAGCTGATTCGCTATCTCAAGCTTCTGGAAATTGCCATTATGTTGCTGGGAACTGTCGGTTTCCTCATGGGCAATTTATGGATTCTGTTATTTGCCCTGTTCCTGATGGGCACCCATTCCACTTTCTTTGGCCCGATCAAATATGCGATTTTACCTGAAGTCCTAAAACCCAATGAACTGATGTCCGGCAATGCCCTGTTTCAGTCCGGAACTTCGCTGGCAATCCTATTCGGTATGATTCTGGGCGGTGCAGTCATTGCAGCTTCCGCCGGCAACCTGATCTGGATCAGTTTAACCGTCATCAGCATCGCCTTGATTGGTTATATATCCAGTCGCTATATCCTGAAACAAAGTATTCCCGCGCCTGAGCTGCAAGTTGACTGGAATTTCTTCCGCACCAGCTTGCAGACCTTGAAATATGCCAAAAGCTTACCTATGATTTTTACCATTTTACTGGGCAACTCATGGTACTGGTTTTATGGTGCAACCTATCTGACCCAGATTCCTCAGCTGACATTACAAAATCTGCATGCATCTGAAAATGTCGCTAGTCTGCTCTTAACCTTTTTTTCTGTCGGAATTGGTCTGGGTTCATACTTATGCCGTAAAATTGGTGGCAGCCAGGTCAATATCAAGATGGTGCCTTTTGGCGCGATCGGTCTGGTGATCTTTGCCCTGTATCTGGCCGCGAGTCTGGCCTTTGTTCCGGAGCGTACAGGTGCATTAATCGGCTTGGCAGATGTCTTTCAGCAAGGCTGGAGCTATTATCATGTGATGCTGGCCGTCACCTTGCTCGGAATAAGTGGTGGTTTTTATATTGTTCCGCTCTATGCCATGATGCAGGCGCATTCGCCTCGCTCACATCGTGCGCGGGTGGTTGCAGCAAATAACATTTTGAATGCCGTTTTCATGGTATCTTCTGCTATATTCTCGATTATTATTTTAAGTGTTTTAGAGCTTGATCTTAAAATACTTTTTTGTATTACCGCAGTATTGAGTGGCCTGTTTACCTTATGGCTGCTTTTCCGACTCAAACCCATGATCAAAACTGCAAAAGCACCCTTGGAGGATTAATTCATGCGTCAATATACAGGTCTCGATAAACTGATTCACTCTTTTGACCAGGCATTACGCAGTCTAGTCCCGGGCACGACCTCAGCACAACGTGAGAATCCGGCCCAACTGGTAGAAACGCAGTTAACGGTCAGTGATGCACGTCATGTGGCAGGTTTAATGCGGGTCAATCATAGTGGTGAAGTCTGTGCACAGGCGCTGTATCATGGTCAGGCCATGACGGCGAAACTCCCGAATGTGCGTCGCGAAATGGAACAGGCAGCGATTGAAGAACAGGATCACCTGGCTTGGTGTGAAGACCGCTTAAAAGAACTGGATAGCCATACCAGTCTGCTCAATCCGGTCTGGTACGGTCTTTCCTTCGGTATGGGTGCAATTGCCGGGATCGCAGGCGATATATACAGTCTGGGTTTTGTGGCTGAAACAGAACGTCAAGTCAGCATGCATTTACAACATCATATTAGTCAGTTGCCACCGCAGGATGAACGTTCTCGTCGTATCTTGGAACAGATGAATGAAGATGAACTGCATCATCGGGATACAGCGTTAAACGCTGGCGGTGTAGATTTACCCGTTCCAGTCAAGATCGCCATGACCGGCATTTCCAAGTTGATGACCAAAACCAGTTATTTTATTTAAATAAGACGGTTTCAGTTTGAGCCCACTCATTTGTGGGCTTTTTAATATGTGTCAAATCTTGAGCGAGATAATAGTAACTCAAGGCATATAGCGATCTTATTACTTATAAGCTCTATAAAATAATAGAGAGTCCCCCACAGCATCCTTTAATCTTTTTTGCTCATTTCAGAAAGCAGGTCCAGCTGGATTTCCTGAATTTGCGCCAACCGTTCCCATTGATGCAGCAACAGATGATCTAATTTTTCATGCAAATGCTGAATTTCCAGTTCGGCTTTTAAGTTGATCTGATAATCATTTTGCGAACGTAAGCGGTCTTTTGCTTCCTGTCTGTTCTGGCTCATCATAATAATAGGTGCCTGAATCGCCGCGAGACAGGACAGAATTAAATTCAACAGAATAAATGGATAAGGATCGGCAGGTTGTGTCACCATCACCACAGTATTTATCGTAATCCACAGCCCCAAGAAGATTGCAAAACAAATCAAAAAAGTCCAGCTTCCACCAAAAGTTGCAATTTTATCGGCGAGCCTTTCTCCCAAGGTCCACTTTTGCTCTAAGGTCGTTTCCACATTTTTGGTAATCAGTTCATGCTGATGCATGCTATCAATCACTTCAAACTCAAGATCAGTCACTTCACCCTTTTCCGAACTTAATAATGAATGTACATACTGTATACGGTACTGGGTTAAATCTGCCTGGCAAATATAATCTTGCGGTGTCCAGCCTGGAATATCTTTGGCAATCTCTTCGGTAATGACTTGTCTGACTGTTCCCATCGGGGTGAGATTTTTCAGAAGAAAGTGCTTGCCGCATACCAAGCATTTATGGCTTTCATGTTTTTCTTTCATGATAATTCTCTTTTTAAACCAACTCACTCAGCTATTATTTTGTTCGATATGTTTGATTTGCTTTAGTCATTTTTACCATTCGTAAATCAATTATGTATCAAGTGCGTCTGATTTCTTGAAATTATGAATCTCACTTCGATTTTATCTTGGATTGATAAAATGCTCAGCCAAGCGCACGATGAGCTGATCATTCAAGATAATTTTCAGATCGATTCAATCCTACTATCTATACATGACTTAAATTTAATATAATCATGATGATAATAAAAAAGGGGCTTCATTATGCGCCATTCATACCATCTTGAAAAACATTATATCGAACGCGCGGGCTGGCTTCGTGCAGCTGTACTGGGGGCAAATGACGGGATTATTTCGGTCACCAGTCTGGTGGTGGGTATTGCAGCCAGTGGAGCATCCACAGAAATTTTATTGGTGACCTGTGTTGCCGGATTGATTTCTGGAGCCGCATCAATGGCGGCCGGTGAATATATTTCGGTTAAATCCCAGCAAGATATTGAAACCAATGATCTACTCATGGAAGAGCGCGAACTCCAGCGCCATCCCACCCATGAGTTAAATGAGCTCAAAACGATTTATATACAGCGTGGGTTGGAACCTGCTTTGGCACAACAGGTCGCTGAACAGCTGACCGACCATAATGCCTTGGATGCCCATGCCCGGGATGAAATTGGTATTTCAGCACATACCTCTGCCCAACCCTTTCTCGCTGCATTTTCTTCGGCTATGGCATTTACGGTAGGTTCATTATTTCCTTTAATTTCAATCATGATTTTACCGGAACATTATCTGGATAAAGGCGTCATGCTGATTGGTGTTTTAAGTTTGGGGATGATGGGCGCACTGGCAAGCTATGCCGGTGGAGTAAGTGTCTGGAGAGGTGCAGTTCGGGTCATGCTCTGGGGAATTATCGCCATGTTATTCAGCGCCTGGATCGGATCATTATTTAATGTGTCCGTCGCCTAAACATCTGTTCATTGCTTAATAGGCACAGCATATAATTGAACGACTATATTTTAACGTTCATGAATAAGGTTTTTTCGAAAAACTGCTGTGCTAACAAAATTAGAGTTTAATTAATATATATTCGGTTTTAATTTAGATAATTAAAGCCAAAGATCTATGCCCGAGAGGTATTGTTATGGAAACTACCATCATTCTTGCCATCTTGGCGATCATTATCGTATTGCTGATCATTTTCTATAACAAGAAAAAGTGAAAGAGCGATGATGCATTTTTATTGCTTTGAGGGTTTTTACTGATCTTAAAATAAATTCCAGAGCTTTAAATCAATCAAATATTAATTTCCTGTCGGAAACCATGGAACCCCCATTGGATCACATAAAGAATCCCAAGGATTAAATTCACCGAAACCAAGATTTCTAATATTTTCATTTTTAAATGAGCTCTATACTTAAGCACCTCATCTTATCTGAATTTTTCTTTTCATCTAAAACAAAAAATTGAATCATAAAAAAAGCCTGATCTTGTTTGATCAGGTTGGTTAATCATTCTTACTGGATAAAATGTATGAGCAAAAAATTAGGTGATTTGATTCAAATCAGCTGTTCAACTGTTGGAAAGCTATGTGATCCATGTTCAAACATGGCATCATGCCAAACATCAAACATGGGCACTTTCACATCCAGAGCCAAGGGCAATTTTTTTTCATTGAACTGCATATGTTGAAGATCTGATCCCCAGGCAATCAAATCAACATCCAAAGTAATCTGATGGGATGGACGTACTCGCCCTGATGCCTGTTCCAGCTGTTTGAGCAGCTCAATCAGGTCTTCACTGGACACCGAACTTCGCAATAAATACGCTGCATTCCAGTAATCTGCGCCGATGCCATCGCGGCAAGGAATCATATAAATGGGAGAAAACTGAACTTCTCCCCATTCAGAAATACGTTGCTGTGCAGCTTGAAAATGTTGCTGAGGATGACAATTACTCGCTAATGCTAGGGCGAAAATCGTTTCGGTGGCGTTCAAGACGTATCCCTACAGAATTGGCTTGCGCGATAATGGCAGGCTTACGGATCGTAATATTAATCGATTCAATTGCTGTAAAGGTAGTAAAAAGTGCATTCAGCACTAATTTTGCTGCATGTTCAATCAATTCAGGCTTGGCGTCTTGAATGACTTTGCTGGAAATCTCACAAATTTCTGCATAATTCAGCGTATCTGCAAGTGCATCTGAATTTGATGCCTGTTCTAAATCGGTTTGAATGGTCAAATCCAGCATTAGAGGCTGAATAATTTGACGCTCCCAGTTAAAGCAGCCCACGACTGTCTCAACCTTTAAACCTTCAATAATAATGGCGTCCATTGGATTGCTCGAGAATTTAATACTGACCACATCCCTCTCAAGCTCCTCTTTAAAGGGAGGAGCTTTTAAAGTCCCCCTTTAAAAAAGGGGGATTTAGGGGGATTTTTCCAAGTCTAGATGGGTTTAAGATTAATGCTTTAACAGCAGATTCGGATCCATGCTCTGCACCATTTGCAAACGCTGATCGGCATAGATGTCGGTATACGGTGCAAGAATTCGCATAAAACGGTCGAAATACAACATTTGCTTAAACAGCAAAGCAAAGTCGCGCGGGAAGCGAATCCCGTGACGTTCACCCACAGCCACCATATCCATCATGATATCGTTCAGGTCAGCAGGATTAGACGTTAATAATTCCTGCGGATCCGCCATCAACACGCCACTAAATAAACGTTCCAGATCAGCAGCCAAGACTTTGGTGTCAATCTGCACAGCGGTCATGCCCATTTTCAGCATGTTTTGCGCCATCAGCTCATAATTGGTATGTTGCAATGAATCCATAAATGCCATACATGCCGTCCAGACCTCAGGCTTGAGCTGACCAACAATACCGAAATCAATAAAACCGACACGGCCATCTTCAAGGAGCATCAGGTTGCCTGCATGCAGATCGGCATGGAAGCTGTTACACATCATCAAGCTGCCAAACCAGGTATTCATCGCAGTGATAAGTACTTGAGATGGATCTTTGGATACTTTTTTGACCACTTCAAAATCTGTCAAAGGCACACCGTATAAACGCTGCATGGTGAGCACACGACGGGTCGAATATTGATGATAAACCTTAGGTGCAGTGGCTGCCTGATTGTTGGTGATATTCAGGTAATTAACGAAATCATCCAGATTCTGGGCTTCTTCGATAAAATCGACTTCACGTACCATACGGGTTTTGATTTCTTCGACAATGTCAGCCAGTGAAGCAAACTTGACTTTCGGGACTGCTTTTTCCAGCAATTTGGTTGCCCAATGTAGGACGTTCAAGTCAGTGTACAAAATAGTTTCTACACCGGGTTTTTGTACCTTAATCACCACATCTTCGCCAGACACCAGTTTAGCCGCATGCACCTGTGCAATAGATGCAGAGGCTAATGGTGTTTCATCAATCGATGCAAAGATTTCATCCAGATTACGTCCTGCAAATTCAGAGGCTAAAACCTGCTGGATATAGCTAAACGGCAAGCGTGGAGTCTGATCCAGACAACCCTGAAATTCTTCTACATATTCACGTGGAAACAGCGACGGCGTGCTGGCAATAAACTGACCCAGCTTGATATAAGTCGAACCTAAGGATTCAAAAGTTTCACGCATCAGTTTGGCATTGCTCGGCTTTTCAGTGGCATATTTAAAGCCCGCCTTTGCCGCAACGACTGCTGTTTCTCCCATACGGGCAACTGAACGTATTCCATCTAACCAGATATTGTTTTTCATAATGTCTTAGGAAAAATTAATTAAATGCAGTGTAGCAAAAAAAATTCACTTTGCAGGCTTATCTTGCCTGACAGATTGGGCAATCTGTATCTTTTTCGAAAGCGAGAATCCGCTGTTTAAAGCTCAGCCCATCCCACAACAACAGCTTTTGTCGAAGTGGCGTCTGGCCCAATCCCAGATATAACAAGGCATGATGTGCCTGCAAGCTGGCCATGACATTAGGCGTGGTCGCCAATACACCGGAATCTGCACAGCGCAGACTTTCATCGGCCTGATTTTCAGGTGGGAACAGGCAGGCATAACAGGCGGAATCCCCTTCGACCATAAACAGCTGACCTTGCAAGCCAATCGCAGAAGCACTCAATAATGGCACATTCAACGCTACACAGGTCTGATTGACCAGATAGCGTGTGGCAAACTGGTCACAGCCATCTAGCACCAGATCCTGATGCTCAATCAAGTGCGCTGCATTTTCAGCCGTTAATGCCTGATTCACATAGTCAACCTGTAGGTGCGGATTAATCTGCTCCAGCCTTTTGGCAAGAGTTTCTGCCTTATAGAATCCAATATCCTGCGGCGTAAATGCCAGTTGTCGTTGTAAATTACTCATCTCGATGGTATCCGGATCGATCAGGGTAATTTTCCCCACGCCTGCGCGTGCCAGAAGTTCTGCCAGTGCACAGCCAATCCCGCCACAACCAATAATGCAGACATTAGAAAATTTTAACCGCTCTTGAGCGTCAATATCCCAGCCATCCAGAAGAATCTGACGGCTATACAGATGCAATTCAGCATCGGTGAGTTCAAATTCTGGGGAGATGGCATCCATGTTAAATGTAGACAACGTCTTTCCTTGTTTTGAAAATTTTTAACAATGATCGTAAAATTAACTTTACTGAAGTTTTTAAGGACTGATAAATCTATGGAAGATCAATCTCACAGTCAATTTACAGCATATCAATAATTGGTTCGGCAATCGTTGAGCCAAATAGCATATCAGCTAAACGCTCGGTATCAAGCTGCAGCCGCTATGGCTTGGCAAGATTTGTTGAATCACCTCAATTAAATGGTTCCGGCAAACAGTTCCTTCTAATTTATAAAAGGTGTCAGACCTGAAGTTTTTAAAATCTTTGCTATTGAATTACCCTGTAAATAGAGCAGCCTTGTTTAGCAATTCTGTAGTCTCTGCCTATATTTGAGTATGAAAATGTATGAGTTCAGTGAGACCTAAGGCATCTGTCTCTAAATATGATTAATCTGAAAATACCAAGCAATCTTTTCAGCTTTCATAAAATCGTATGGAGAACATACATGACCGAGCATAACAATACTCAACATGATAATCGTGAAAAATTATGGGAATTGATCAAGGATGTTCGTTACACCATGATCAGCCATTTAACCGACACACATGAAATACACTCCCAGCCGATGACCATGCTGAACTCCGAGCAGATGAATGAACGCCAAAACTTATATTTCATCCTGCGTAATACCAATGATCTGGTCAAAGCAGCAGAAACAGGCCGTGGTCAGATCGGTCTGTCTTTTGCAAAACCATCAGATGGTATTTATGTGTCGATCAGTGCTCATGCCCAGATCAGTACTGACCGCATCTTGATTGAGCAATTATGGAACCCGTGGGCTGAAAACTGGTTTGAAGGCAAGGATGATCCGACCGTACGGGTATTGATTGCTGAAGCAGTCAGCGCAGAATATTGGAATGTAACAGACAACAAAGTCACCCAGCTTTTTAAAGCCTTAAAAGGCGGCGTTACCGGTGAAGCGGGCGAACCGCATGCAGAACATCAAAAAGTGAATTTACAAGGCAATATTTGGTAGTTGCCAAGATTTAGCCTCTTTTTCTTAAGAGGCTAAATCTTTGATATATTTCATTTTAAATATTAATGTAATTTTACTGTAATGACATAAAAATTATACTTTTTGCTTACCTTAATCTGCTCTCTTAAAAATATAAGCTTAGGAAAATCAGCTTAATATCTGACTAAAATTTAAGTAAAAAATTTATTTTCTCAAAAACCAAAAGGCCGCCATGACAGCATTTGAACATCCAATTAAAAGATGAATTTTGAAAATTAACTGACTCGCTTCATCTCTTGAAGTTTGGCAACTTCCTGCTGTTTAAGCAGATTGCGCTGAATCTTGCCACTCGATGTTTTAGGCAAAGACGCCACAAACTCAATCTCTTTCGGATAGGCATGTTTGGATAAGCGTGAACGTACATAACTTTGCAGTTTTAACATTAAATCTTCAGTGGCAGGATAGGCTGATTTAAGCACTACAAAGGCTTTCACTATTTCTGTTCGTTCTGGATCTGGCTTGCCAACGACTGCGGATTCAAGCACTTCCTCACATTCAAGCAAAGTACTTTCTACATCAAAAGGCCCAACCCGATATCCCGAGGTTGTAATGACATCGTCCGCACGTCCAATAAAATCAATACCGCCATATTCATTCAGCTTCACAGTATCACCAGTGAGATAATACTGCCCGACAAATGACTTGCGGTTATGCCCTGCATAGCCTTCAAACCACATCAACGGTGAAGCTAAACAGTCAATTGCCAAGGTTCCAATCCCGCATTTTTCTACTTCCTGATGTTCTTTGTTCAATACAGCAAAACGATGCCCAGGAATAGCAAAACCGGCTGAACCAACTTTTTTATAATGCTCCAAGCCATGATGATTGGCGATCACCATACCCAGTTCAGTCTGTCCATATTGATCATAAATATTCACATTTAAATCATGATTGAACCATTGAATCACTTCAGGCGTGAGCGGCTCACCCGCACTGCTTACCACGCGTAAATGTGAGCTGATGCCTGCATCAAATTTTTCTTTAAAGCCAAAGAACATGCGAAATGCAGTTGGCGAACCGGTCAGGTTGCTGACCTGATATTTTTGAATGATTTGTACGGCGTTATCGACACTAAAGCCACGTTCATCCATGATAATGCTGTGCCCTAAACTGAGCGGCCCTGCAATACCATAGTACAGTCCATACGCCCAGCCTGGGTCTGCCAGATTCCAGAAGGAATCTTCATCTTGCAGATCTACAGCGTGCAGCATATAACCTTTAAAGGCCAACAAGGCTTTTAAAGGCACAGGAACCGATTTTGCCAAGCCTGTGGTGCCTGAAGTAAACATCATCAGGAAGATATCATGAAACTGGCAATTTACCGGTTCAAACTCTTCCGGCTGTTGCTGTAAGGCTGTCCAGAAATCCGCATCTTGATAATCATCTGCTGCTGCCTGATGCACAGTCAAAATATTCGGAACATTGAGATCATGGAGTTTAAGTCGCTGTTCTTCATCAGTAACGATCAACTGGGTATTGGCGGTACTGATACGATGTTCAATGGCTTTACTTTCAAAAGCGGTAAATAAAGGTTGATAAATGGCACCGATCCGCCAGGTGGCCAATATGGTAATTAAGAGTGCGGGCGTTCTTGGCAGTAATCCTGCAATACAGTCACCAGCCTTTAAACCCAGAGAATGCATATAATTGGCCAACTGCCCTGAAGCTACAGCCAGCTGTTCAAAGGTCCACTGCTCTGCATCTCCGTTCTTACCTTCCCAGATCAGTGCAGTTCGGTTTTGACCCAGGTAGCGACCACAGCATTCAGTATAAGCATTGATGTTCTCTATGCTTCCAACCAGATGTTCCTGAACCATATTTTCAAAATTAAAATCAGCATATGCCTGCTCTAGTGTCTTCATGACGACAACCTCTTTCCTGTTGTAGTTTTCAGGCGACCTTGCCTGAGTTTGTCCATTTGTATTTGTTGTTCCTGCTGATTCCATCAGCATACTTTCTCAAATCTGCATTCATGCCCTAGGACTAGAACATGAATAAGGCTTATTTTTCGATTATTCGCACTGTATGTCTTTAGATCATCATTTTCAGTTGAATCCTGCAATTTCCATATCCATCAATGTAAGTGCAGGATTTGAACATCAATCAAAGTCTGTTTTTTAAATTTAACAATCAGCGTTGACACACTTCACGCGCAATGACCAGACGTTGAATATCCGATGCACCTTCATAAATCTGGCTCACTCGCACATCACGATAAATCCGCTCGACCGGAAAATCAGAGACATAACCGTAGCCACCATGAATCTGAATCGCATCTGAACAGACTCGCTCTGCAATGGTCGATGCAAACAGTTTTGCCATCGATGCTTCTTTTAAACACGCCAAGCCTGCATCTTTTAAGGTTGCAGCATGCAAGACGAGCTGACGTGCGGCTTCAATTTGTGTCGCCATATCTGCAAGCCTGAACGCCACAGCCTGATGCTGTACAATTTCTACACCAAAGGCTTTGCGTTCATTAGCATATTCCACTGCGGCATCCAGCGCAGCCCGAGCCATACCGACAGATTGTGCTGCAATGCCGATCCGACCAGACTCAAGGTTTGATAAAGCAATTTTATAGCCTTCACCTTCCTGCCCCAGCAGGTTGGCAGCCGGAATCCGACAATTATCCAGAACGATGGTCGCGGTATCCGAACAATGCTGACCCATTTTCTCTTCTAGGCGTGACACGATATAACCCGGTGCATCGGTCGGCACCAGAAAGCATGAAATACCTTTTTTCCCTGCCGCTTTATCAGTCACCGCAAAGACCAATGCTATCTGTGCATGTTTGCCTGTAGTAATAAACTGCTTGGTGCCATTTAATACCCATTCATCGCCATCACGTTCGGCTTTACACTCCAACGAACTGGCATCCGAACCGGCCTGAGGTTCGGTCAAGCAGAAACAGCCGAGCCATTCACCTGTCGCCAGTTTAGTCAAATACTGCTGTTTTTGTGCTTCAGTGCCATAACGCTGGGTAATACCACAAGGCAAAGAGTTCTGCACACTGATAATAGTTGAAATCGCACCATCACCTGCGGCGATCTCTTCTAGCGCCAAGACCAGTGACACATAATCCAGGCCTGCACCCCCCCATTCTTCAGCCACTGTCATACCCAATGCGCCAAGCTCGCCCAGCTCTTTAAGTTCTTGTGCAGGAAATTGTGCTGTTTTGTCGCGTGAGGCCGCTGTCGGTTTCAGTTTCTGCTGCGAATAATTGCGCATCATGTCCTGAATCATTTTTTGTTCGTCATTTAAAATCATTGAACTTCCCTTTCTATATCTATTTATTTACTTCAAGCTTTTTACTATTGAGATCGTTGGCACGTCGGATAAGGCGGCATGGATGTCGCCTGCGAAACTGAGATACAGGGATGTATCTTCAGTTTCGCAAAGGATTTTTGTTTCTTTTGATCCTTCAAAAGAAAATGCATGCTTAAGCAAATTCATTTAAATTCAATGAGAAATTGGTAGCTGTGCAAATCATCATGTTCTATATAAATCGAAAACTTATTTAGGCTGCATACGGATTGCGCCATCCAAACGAATGACCTCACCATTCAAATAACTATTTTCAAAAATATGTCCCACCAGATGGGCAAATTCCTGTGGTTTTGCCAGACGTGGTGGAAACGGCACCATTTGTCCTAAAGCATCCTGGACATTTTGTGGCATGCCTTTTAGCATCGGAGTTTCCATAATGCCCGGCGCGATGGTCATGACACGGATCGCTTCACGGGCCAGTTCACGTGCCAAAGGTAAAGTCATTGCGACGACTGCACCTTTGGATGCCGCATAGGCAGTCTGACCAATTTGACCGTCATAAGCGGCAACTGAAGCAGTATTCACAATCACGCCACGTTCTTCTTCACCCGATTGCAACTCATATTTTGCAATTAAAGCCGCCGCATGACGCAACATATTAAAAGTACCATTTACATTAATATTGAGCACTTTTTGAAACATGGCTAATTCATGGATGCCGTTACGACCCAATACTTTGGCAGACGGTGCAATCCCGGCACAGTTGATCAAGCCATTCAGTTGACCATACGTGCTTTCAACATGAGCGAAGAAACTTTCAATGGCTTGTTCATCGGTAACATCGAGCTGTACAAACTCAGACTGTGCACCCAGTTGCTGCTGTAGTACTTCACCCTGCTCCTGATTCATATCGACCAGAATCACTTTGGCACCGTGTTCAACCAGATGAGTCGCTGTGGCTGCACCCAAACCTGAGGCACCACCGGTGATCACAATAACTTTTCCCTGAATGTTCATGTTTATTTCCTAGCGATTTTTCTATTTCAGATACGACTTAATATGCAGAGTAAACAGAGTTTTTATTCTGTACAATTTCCAAACATTGCATCTTGCATGATGTATTTGGACAATGAAAACAAGGATGTCAGACTGAATATGCATAAGCCTGCACTGGAATATAGCAAAGGCACCATCTCGATTGACCTGGTGAACGAAGCATTGCTGGATGCCAAACGGCTGCAATTTGATATCCCTGCCATTCTGAAAAAAGCCAATATCCCAGCAGAAGTATTGAATGCTCCCAAGGCACGCGTTTCTGTTAATCAATTTGCCCAATTATGAACTGTACTTGCAGACAGCATGAATGACGAATTTTTTGGCATGGACAGTCATGCCATGCGTCGTGGCAGTTTTAAATTGCTTTCGAAAATGGTTATGCAGGCAGATACACTGGAAAAAGCCGTGCAACACATTCTGCAATTTCTCAACCTGGTTTTGGACGATCTGCAAAGCACGCTCATGGTTGAGGAACACTATGCCTATATCGTAATTTATGATTTAAAAGCAATCAAACGCATGTTTAGTTATGCGACTTATCTGATGCTGATTCATACCCTGATCTGCTGGTTAAGTGGACAACGGATTTTGCTTAATCAAATTCAATTGAAATGTGCAGCACCACTGGATGATTTCGATTACAAAGTCCGGTTTTGTGAACAGATTGAATATCAGGCCAGCGAAAACTATGTGCAATTTGATGCCAGCTATCTGCAACTGCCGATTAAACAGGATACTCAGTCCTGGTATCAGTTTATTCAGCAAACCCCACAAAATTTATTGGTGCGTTTTAAAAACCCCTATGCCTTGAGCACCCAGATTCGCCGTCAATTACTGCAAGTTTCACCGGCAGAATGGCTGGAACTGAATGAACTGGCCTTAAAAATGAATATGTCTGAAGCGACCATGCAACGGCGTTTAAAAAGTGAAGGTGTCAGCTATCAACAGTTAAAAAATGAGATACGCCGGGATACCGCCATTGAATTGCTGACCCGTACTGAACAAAGTTTACAAGAGATTAGCGATCAGCTTAATTTTCAGGAATCCAGTGCATTTCATCGTGCATTCAAAAAGTGGACTGGCGTCAGTCCAGGCGCGTATCGACAAAATAATATTAGATAATTTATATAAACTTAGACTTCAAAAATATTACCTAAAAATACTTGGATTCTAAGCATTTATTTTTATTATGATTATATATTTCAAGCCCCAAAACATATATTAGCAGGACTACACAGTCACCCGGAAAGCTTTGCAATTTATCCGAGAATAGATTATTTTTCATTCAATTTATAGCACTTTTGCTATTGGCTGTACTCTCCATTTTCCTTTCTAGTTGAAGGTATCTCCATGTTAAAGATGACTGATGTGCTTGGGCAAAATCTTGTTCAAAACTTCTCTAAAGCTTTATTTTCTTCGACTGATCTCATCACAGAACAGTTGAATCAAGGGATTTTAAATGCATCGGATGCAGAACTGAAAGATGCAATTTTGCACTTCTTTAACCAAGTAGATGCTGTGGAAGCGGCTCAGGCCCTTGAAATTCCAGCAGAACGTATAAGTGGATTACAGGAAGGTATTGCCTTGAAAGATGAAAAATATCTGGCAGATACTTTGAAAGTTGTGGCACTTTGTCTGGCAATGGAAACCGGTAGCCTAGATCAGGTAGAAGTCTATGACTGTCTACAGGATTATCCGATGTAATTCTTTTTAAGAATTCCTCGAAAGCGATGCTCTGGCATCGCTTTTTTTGTTTTTAGTTATACTGCGTTGGCTTGATGTCATTCAAAATACTTAAGGTTTCAAATGCAGTCAGGAATTTATAAAGAAAAAATCCAATAAATAAGCGACCAATGTAGTCGCTTTTTTATAGAAAAAGAATTACAGATTAATGCGGCCATTGCGCCAAAGTCACACGATCATTCCCGCCATAATCTTTAACCGTGCGGACTTGCTTATAACCCGCCTGTTTAAATAGATGTTGTACGGCATCTGCCTGATCATAACCATGTTCAAGCACCACCCAACCATTCACAGTCAAATGCTTCTTGGCTTGCAGAATAATCATTTCAATATCGGCCAGACCTTTTTTATCTGCCACCAGCGCACGTTCCGGTTCAGTCGCCAGATTCTGCATATGCACATCATCAGCGTCGATATAAGGTGGATTCGATACAATGGCGTCAAAGAATTGACGGCCAAATGGCTTCAGCCATGAACCCAGAACAAATTCTACATTCTCAATATCATGTTGTTCCGCATTATATTTCGCCACCTCAAGCGTAGGCTCGTAGATATCGGAAGCCGTTACTGTCCAGTTTGGACGCTCAGATGCCAGTGATAAGGCAATTGCGCCAGTACCTGTACCCAAATCTACTACACGGGCGTCATCAGGCAGGTCTAACTTCAACACGGTCTCAACCAGCACTTCAGTATCCGGACGTGGCACTAAGGTATTTTTGGTCACTTTGAGGTCCAAAGTCCAGAATGGCTGTGAACCAGTGACATAGGCCAAAGGCTCACCGGCAGCAATACGCGCCAACCCGTCTTTATACGCTTGTTCCTGTTCAGGTGTTAACTCCTGATCCTTTTTCATTAGTAGATCAAATGAATCAATCTTGGTGATGTGTTCCAGTAACCAGGCATTTTCCTGACGTTCATAACTTTCAGCTTCACCGCGCAAAGCCAGGGCTTGTAAAATATTCATTATCCACCATTCTGCTGTGCAAGCATGGCCAACTGATCCGCCTGATATTCGCGGTGCAGGCTGTCCAGCAATTCGGTCAAATCACCTTCCATCACGGCATCCAGCTTGTATAAAGTCAGGTTAATGCGGTGATCTGTCATACGACCTTGCGGATAGTTATAGGTACGGATACGTTCTGAACGATCACCCGAACCCACCAGATCACGACGCATTTCTGATGTTGCTGCATCTGCTGCTGCACGTTTGGCATTTTCTAAACGTGATACCAGCAGTGCCATCGCTTTGGCCTTGTTCTTATGCTGTGAACGTTCTTCCTGACATTCCACTACGGTGCCGGTTGGAATGTGAGTAATACGTACTGCAGAATCGGTTTTGTTAACGTGCTGACCACCTGCACCTGAAGCACGATACGTATCAATGCGCAAATCAGATGAGTTGATTTCAACCGAGGTATCGACATCAATTTCAGGAAGAATCGCAACGGTACATGCTGAGGTATGCACACGGCCTTGTGATTCGGTCGCTGGTACACGCTGTACACGATGTGCACCACTTTCAAATTTTAGACGACCGTAAACCCCGTCACCATTAATCAGGCAGATGACTTCTTTATAGCCACCATGTTCGCCTTCATTTTCAGAGAGGATTTCAATACGCCAGCCTTGGTTTTCCGCATATTTACTATACATACGAAATAAATCGCCTGAGAAAATCGCAGCTTCATCGCCGCCGGTTCCGGCACGAATCTCAAGATAAGCCGAGTTGGCATCATTCGGATCTTTCGGAATCATCAAGATGTTCAGGTCTGCTTCAAGCGATTCAATTAAAGCTTTATTCTCTTTAATTTCTTCCTGCGCCATTTCCTTAAAGTCCGGATCTGACAGCATGGCCTGAGCTGTTTCAATGTCTTCTTCAGCCTGTCTGTACTTGGTCCAGACATTGGTGATTTCTGTTAAGTCATTATGCTCACGTGACAATTGACGGAAGCGCTTATTATCAGAAATGACTTCTACATCAGCCAGTAATGCGGTCAATTCTTCATGGCGGTCAGAGAGTTGGTCTAATCGTAAACGTAACGATTCTTTCATTTTCTAAAAAATCTCAAACATAGGCTGCGACTAAAAACCGATTTAGCACAGCGAAATCAAAAAATTGCGCCTAGTTTAACGACTCTGGCTTCTAATGAACATCATTATTGAGTAAGTCCGCGTTGCTATCATTCGTGCTCTACAGCATTTGTTAACAAATATGATTAAAAACAGTGGAATTGCTTTTTTTATAGTCGATCTTATTCTTATTTCTTGCTGATTTTACAATTCGCCAAATAAAGCAGGGAATTATGAAGAAACATCTTCATATTGTTTTGGGCATGATTTGTTACATTTTCCGCATCGAAATAACTACAGTCCTGTAGATGGACACGGAGTGATGACATGAAACTCAACGCACTTTTAATGAGTACAGTTTTAGCTGCTGGTTCAATGATGACCGTAAACGCACATGCCGACAGTACAGCGCGTGTTGCAGCAGCAAGTGCTTTAGGTAGTGTTGCAGGTACAGCATTAGGTAAAAACATGGGCGGTAATACTGGTGCAACCATTGGTGCTGCTTTAGGTGGTGCTGGCGGTGCAGCAGTTGCAAGCAGCAAGAAAAACCGCACTGAATCTGCCATTGGTGGTGCCNNGCGGTGCAGGTTATACCGTAGGTAAAAATATGGGCGGCACTAACGGAGGTTATATCGGTTCAGCTTTGGGTGCTGCCGGTGGTGCTGCACTAGGTAACAAGATTGCCAAAGATAAAGCAGCTGAAAAACGCTCTAAACACTGGAAAAAACGTTACCGTTAATTTGCGTTCAGGCAGTTTAGACTAGACGCTACATTTAACATAAAAAGCACCTTTTGGTGCTTTTTTATTGCTGCTTTACTACGTGAATTTTCAATTAATACATGAAATTACCCTGCCCACATCATGAATAAATTAAGGAGATAAAAATCACAATTCGCCAACATTGCCTCCATGCTGTTTGGCGCTTGCTAGATTAAATTTATCTCATCAACAAAATATAGCTAGATATATAGAAGGTGTCCTCATGAACTATAAATCTCTAATGATCGCTGTCGTAGCAACCTCAGCCATGGGTATGACAGCTGCCAATGCAGGCAATACAACCAATACAGCTTTAGCTTCTGCTTTGGGTGGTGTCGTTGGTGCCGCAGTAGGCAATAAAATGGGCGGTACTACTGGTGCAACAATCGGTTCAGCGATTGGTGGTGGTGCGGGTGCCGCAGTAGCAGCAAATAAACGTGACCGTAATGGTGCGATTATCGGTGGTGCTTTAGGTGGCGGTGCAGGTTATGCAGTTGGCCGGAACATGGCAGGCACCAACGGTGGTTATATCGGTGCGGCACTGGGTTCAGCAGGTGGTTCGGCTTTAGGTAAAAAAGTTAGCGAAGACCGTCGTTATGATGACCGCAGCGAACGTCGCTATAACTCTTCTCGTAACTACCGTTATAACGATTATCGCTATAACAACCGTCGTCGTTAAGATTCTCTCCCCTTATTCTTTCCTCCTTTATAAGCATCTTCGGATGCTTATTTTTTTGCCTTTATTTTTTATCTTTATCTTTTGGTTTACACTTATATCGATTTTTTTCGATATACAAATACACTCTAAAGTCGTATGCTTTTAGAGATGTTTATTTAAGAGTAATACTATGCGTACGCTTAACGATACCCAGTTCTCTATACTCGAACTGGTTCCTGTTCGTGACGACAAGAGCATTCAATTCGCGCTGAACCATGCGCTGGAACTTGCCCAAACAGCAGAAAAATTGGGTTATCGCCGGATGTGGCTGGCAGAACATCATAATATGGATGGTATTGCCAGTTCAGCAACTGCAGTTCTCTTAGGCTATTTACTGGCAAATACCAAAACCTTAACTTTAGGCTCTGGCGGAATTATGTTGCCCAACCATGCACCGCTGGTCGTGGCTGAACAGTTCGGCACATTGGCGACGCTCTATCCGGACCGGATTGAACTGGGTCTGGGCCGTGCTCCAGGTACCGATCAAATGACCATGCGTGCCCTGCGTCGTGGCCGTCAGGAAACCGAAGATCAGTTTCCACAAGATGTTCTGGAAATTCTGCAATATTTTAAAGATCCAGAACCACATCAGCGTATCGTAGCGACGCCAGGTCAAAGTACGCACGTACCCGTATGGCTTTTAGGTTCCAGCCTGTTTAGTGCACAATTAGCGGCGAAACTTGGTCTACCTTATTCCTTCGCTTCGCATTTTGCCCCGCGTATGCTGGGTCAGGCCATTCAGCTTTATCGTGAAAACTTTGAACCTTCTGAATACTTGGATCGTCCTTATGTGTCGATGGGTGTACCGACCTGTGTCGCAGATACTGATGAAGAAGCAGAATATCTAGCGACTAGTGCCTATCAGCGGGTTTTATCACTGATTCGTGGACAAAGCCTGAAACTTAAAGCACCAATTGACTCCATGAAAGGTCTGTGGTCGCCGCCGGAAAAAATGTCAGTCGATAATTTTTTTGCCATGGCTCAGGTCGGTTCCAAAGAAACCGTTAAAGCTGGGCTAGAATCGCTTTTAGCCAAATATGATGTGGATGAGTTTATCTTTACTTGTGACATCTATGACACTGACAAGCGTCTGCACAACTTTGAGCTATTGATGCAAATAAAAAACGGTCAGTAAATGAATGAGAGTTGCATCTACCTATTCTCAGCAATGGGTAGATGTTTTTCATCTTTAAAGATAAATGACTAAAAGAAACATCCCAGTAAAATCATTTCTATCGACTACACCATTAAACTGCTTCTTCTTTGACAAATAACTCAACTTTATTTCCTTCGTCGATCTCGTCAAGTTAAAAGTCATTCCTTTTGGATCGCCTGTAAACCCATTCAGCCTCAACAAAATCAGATTTTATATTTTGGTCAAATAGATGACTGTCTAAGTTAAATTTTTCACTTTACCCTGGCTTGAGTTTTTGTTTATATCTCATACAAAGAAAATTAATTATTAAATAAATTCAAGGAATTCTAATGTCTACCAAGCAGGATCCACACGCTGGTATTTTTGAAAATCGCCCCGAACATTTTCAGCAGTTTAATGGAATTAAAGTGCCCTCTTCCGAACTGTTAGAATTGGATTATGCAGATAAAAATATTGCGATTATTGGCACGGATCAGTTTACCGTGAGCCAGCTGGATAAAATCAGTCAACATGCCCGTTCGGTAAAAGTTTTCCAGATTAATCCTGCTTTTGTACTGCCCGGTTCCGACCGAATTCTGCAACGAATTATTAATCACCCATTGATTGGTAAAAATCGCCGCTTATTTAACAACCGCATTAAAAGCCTGCTTTCTCTGCGGTTTTTAGAAAATCAGGTGCAGAATTTGTGGCTAAGACGCCAGTTAATGCCAAATCTTGCATCTTCCCGTAAAATTTATCTGAAATCAGATCATTATTATGCTGCCCTACAGCGTGAAAATTGCCACCTGATTACCTGGCCGATTCTGAAAATTTCGGAAAATACAATTCATTGTATTAATGGTGAACAGCATCCGGTCGATATCATTATTCATACTTATTTAGCAGAAAAATAACTCACGCTGGCGAGTAAAAATGAAAAATTGGTAAGCTGATAATGAGATTTTTATTTACGTATCAAGAACCGACATGATGATTTATTCAACAAAATGAGCAAAGAAGACTCTTTTATATTTCAGAATATGATAGTTGGTATTTTCTTAGAATTATAAAATTCATACATTATTTCGATTAATCAATGCTTACTTGTAATTTTTAGCTATAAATCAAAGCCAAACCGCAGTTTGGCTCTGGCTGGTTTCTTAACCGATTCGACGTTTTAAACCGGTCATTTGCAACACACGTGTTGAGATTTCTTCAATCGACATTTCAGACACATTCAGGTACTTGATGCCTTCCGAAATATAAATTCCTTCAATCGCACGCAACTCCATCTGACACTGACTAAAGCTGGCATAACGGCTATTGGCCTTACGCTCAGAACGAATGGCCACAAGGCGTTCCGCATCAATCATCAGGCCAAACAGCTTGTTTTTATGCGGTCGCAGCACGGCTGGCAGTCGGTTATCATCCAAATCTTCTTCAGTCAGTGGATAGTTCGCCACGCGAATACCGAACTGCAAAGACAGATAAATAGAGGTCGGGGTTTTACCTGAACGCGATACACCAATCAGGATCAGGTCAGCTTTATCATAATGACGGGTACGTGCGCCGTCGTCGTTATCTAAAGCAAAATGAACAGCATCAATACGGGCCTTATAAGACTCAGAGTCGGTCACCGCATGGGTCTGCCCGACTAAAGTTGTAGGAATTGTGCCTAATTCATCAGCCAACTTACTAATAAGCCCTTCAAATACATCAAGATTTACTGCATTTGCGGTGTTAATGATGTCGCGCACATAGGGATCAACCAGGGTGTCAAATACCAGCGGTTTTTCACCGTCGATTTGAGCTCTTGCATTGATCTCTGCCACCACGTTTGTGGCCGCCTCTTCGGAACTAATGTAAGGAATAATATGAATGTCAAATTTCACATGCGGAAACTGCGCTAACAGCGAGTGTCCAAGGGTTTCAGCGGTGATGGCGGTACCATCTGAAATAAAGAAAACACTACGCTGAATTTGTTTACCTTCCGACATTAAAATTCTCCTCCAACATTTGTCTTAGTGCTATATAATCTTTATAGTAAACCGATCTTACATGACTGTCGCTTAGTAAAATCAAAAACCTAGATGATTTGCTATACTCTCATGCCGAGATAGTGATTAATACTGCAAAAGTGGAGTAACAACTTTGGAAGCGCGCGTAATTGGTCTGGAAAAATTAGGGAAGCACGACGTTGAGCTGGTCGGTGGGAAAAACTCATCACTAGGCGAAATGATCAGCCATTTATCAAATGCTGGTGTATCTGTGCCAGGTGGTTTCGCAACGACTGCCGATGCCTACCGTGAATTTCTCGAGCAAAGTGGCCTAAACGCTAAAATCAATGCAGAGCTTGCTGCACTCAATGTTGATGATGTAAATGCACTCGCTGAAACTGGCGCAAAAATTCGTCAATGGATTGTGGATACTCCACTTACGCCTGCATTAGAACAAGAAGTTCGTACAGCATTTGCAGAACTTTCTAACGGCAACCCTGACATCGCGGTTGCCGTTCGTTCTTCTGCAACTGCAGAAGATTTGCCGGATGCTTCTTTTGCTGGCCAGCAAGAAACTTTCTTGAACATTCGTGGTATCGATAACGTTCTGATCGCAATCAAAGAAGTGTTTGCATCTTTGTACAACGACCGCGCAATCTCATACCGTGTACACCAAAACTTTGCCCATGATGTAGTTGCCCTGTCTGCTGGTGTACAACGCATGGTTCGTTCAGAAACTGGCGCTGCAGGTGTGATGTTTACGCTAGATACTGAATCAGGCTTCCGTGATGCAGTATTCATTACTGCATCTTATGGTTTGGGTGAAATGGTCGTTCAAGGTGCAGTTAACCCGGACGAATTCTATATTTCTAAACCGCTTTTAAATGCAGGCCGACACGCGATCCTTCGTCGCAACCTGGGTTCTAAGCACCAGAAAATGATTTATGGTGAAGAAGCATCTGCAGGTAAATCTGTCGTTGTCGTGGATGTTGAAAAAGCTGAACGCCAACAGTTCGCTTTAAACGACCAGGAATTACAAGAACTTGCTAAACAAGCGCTGATCATTGAAAACCACTACGGTGCACCAATGGACATCGAGTGGGCAAAAGATGGCGATGATGGCAAGATTTACATCGTTCAGGCGCGTCCTGAAACTGTAAAAAGCCGTGAAAATGTCGGCACCATGGAACGCTACCTGTTGAAACAACGCGGTACTGTGATCTGTGAAGGCCGTTCAATCGGTCAACGCATTGGTTCTGGTAAAGTCCGCATTGTGACGTCTATTAAAGAAATGGACAAAGTACAAGACGGTGATGTTCTTGTATCTGATATGACTGACCCGGATTGGGAACCAGTCATGAAACGTGCAGCTGCGATTGTAACAAACCGTGGTGGTCGTACTTGTCACGCAGCAATTATTGCACGTGAGCTTGGTGTTCCTGCAATCGTGGGTTGTGGTAATGCAACTGATGTTCTTGTAGACGGTCAGGAAGTGACTGTGTCTTGTGCTGAAGGTGATACTGGCTTTATCTATGAAGGCGCACTAGATTTTGAAATTCAAAAGAATTCAATTGAGTCTATGCCTGCTCTTCCATTTAAAGTAATGATGAACGTGGGTAACCCGGATCGTGCATTTGACTTTGCTCAAATTCCAAACGCAGGTATTGGTCTGGCGCGTCTTGAATTCATTATTAACCGTATGATTGGTGTTCACCCGAAAGCATTAATCAATATTGACAGCCTTCCACGTGAAACACGTGCAGCAGTCATGGCGCGTACTGCAGGTTATGCATCTCCAATTGAATTCTATGTAGAGAAACTGGTTGAAGGTATCTCGACACTTGCTGCTGCATTTGCAGACAAGCCAGTCATTGTTCGTATGTCAGACTTCAAGTCTAACGAATATGCAAACTTGATCGGTGGTAAGTTATACGAGCCAGAAGAAGAAAACCCGATGCTAGGTTTCCGTGGTGCAAGTCGCTACGTTTCTGATAACTTTCGTGATTGCTTCGAACTTGAATGTCGTGCATTGAAAAAGGCACGTGATGAAATGGGTTTAACCAATATCCAGATCATGATTCCATTTGTTCGTACTGTTGCTGAAGCGAAACGTGTGATTGAACTTCTTGCATTAAATGGTCTTAAGCGCGGTGAAAATGGCCTTAAAGTGATCATGATGTGTGAACTTCCAACCAATGCTTTATTGGCAGATCAGTTCCTTGAACATTTCGATGGTTTCTCTATTGGTTCAAACGACTTGACACAATTAACACTTGGTCTTGACCGTGACTCTGGTATTGTCTCTCACCTATTTGATGAGCGCGACCCTGCGGTTAAAGCGTTGCTTTCTCTTGCAATTCAAGCATGCCGTAAAGCTGGCAAATATGTAGGCATTTGTGGTCAAGGTCCTTCTGATCACCCAGATCTTGCACAATGGTTAATGGAACAAGGTATCGACTCTGTATCTTTAAACCCAGACTCGGTACTTGAAACTTGGTTCTTCTTGGCTGAAGAAAAAGTGCAAAAAGCATAAGCAATTTTGAATAAAAAAGACCCTTTGATAGGGTCTTTTTTATGAGACAGCTATTATGATTTATTGTTTGAAAATTAATAACTAAAGTCCCAATCTAAATCTAAACCATTGAATTTATAAAAATAATTAAAAAAAGCTTATCAACACATGAAAACTGTAATGACAAACAAATACCAACAGTAAAGTCATATCAAAATGGCAATAATAATGAATAACCATTAGATGTTCGGGAAGATATTTTTAAGAATGGTGATCCTTGCAATTTTGTATGGGCGCATTTTTAATAAGAAATATGATTGAAAATCCTTAATTAATCTATATCTTACGATGAGAGGATGTTTGTTTTCAAAACAGAATTCAATACAATCTTGTTCAAAGCTATTATCAGTTCACATTTATATATTGAGATTCAGTCTATATGCAGATTTACTTGGCACGAAACAATCAACAAGCTGGTCCATATACGCTCGAGCAATTGAATCAGATGCTGGCGAATCAACAAGTCATGCTGACTGACCTGGCATGGCATCAAGGCATGACAGAATGGAAAGCCTTAGGTGAACTTACCCAAGGAAAATCGGTATATCAACCTGAAGGTTATGTCGCTCCGGCAGTCACACCTGAAACACCGATATTCCAGAACAGCCAGCCAACGACTTCGGCCTACTCACAGCCTCATACTCAAACAGCGACTCAAAAAAATGAACTCGCCAGTATTCCAAGCCGTATCCTGGCCAAAATTGTAGATGTGTTACTGTGGTTACCATCAACCTTCATTTTGACTGCATTTTTTACCCCTGAACAGGAAACGCGGTTTGCACAACTGAATGAAGAGTTCATGAATGTCGTGCTGAGTAGCGATGCAGATCCTGCACTGGCTCAGCAATTACAGACTCAAATGTTTGAGATGTTTTCTCAGCAGGCGTGGCTTGCCACAGCGGTCTATTTGATTATCATGCTGGCCATTCAAGCCTTTCTGATTGCCAAATCAGGCCAAAGTATTGGTAAAAAGCTCACGAAAATCAAAATTGTAGATGCAGAATCAGGTGAAAAGCCCAGCCTGTTGCGCGCTTTTACTATTCGTAGTGTATTCTTCATATTTTTAAATATTGTATTTATGCCACTGAGTTTAATTATTGACTGGGCCTTCGGATTGGGCAAAAAACGTCAAACCTTGCACGATAAACTAGCAAAAACGAAAGTTGTGAAACAATAGCGCAGGAATACACAAAATGGGATGAATATCATCCCATTTTGATTACAGAACTTTGAAATTGAAATAAAATTCCCATAAATCCTCCCCAATCCAGACCAGCAAAATCGGTTTTTATTACAGGCATTTAAAGCGCCCTAGATATAGCTTAGTTCGTGAATCTCAGGCATAATGCCCTACAACGTAGCGGTGTATTGTGATTAATAGGATGTTTTGTAAAATTCAGCCTTTTTTGTCATATGCACTTTAATCGCTATCCCATATTAAATTAGGGAATGGGACTCTTCACCGAGGTTGTAAAATGAGACAAACGATTTTAGCTGTATTGTCTTTATCTGCGATGACTGCACTCTTGACCGGGTGTGGTGGTGATATGGTACTTCTGAACTCTAAAGGTCCAGTTGCAGCAGGTCAAAGTAACCTGATGATGACTGCGATTTACTTAATGCTTTTGGTGGTTATTCCATCAATCATCATGGCATTATGGTTCGGTTGGAAATATCGTGCATCGAATAAAGACGCAGACTATAAACCTACATGGGCACACTCTACTGCGATTGAAATTGTAGTATGGGGTATCCCTGTCATTATTATTGGTATTTTAGCTTGGTTAACTTGGTGGGGTTCCCACAAGTATGACCCATACCGTCCAATTGAAGCAGATAAAGCGCCATTAACTGTTCAGGTTATTGCTGAGCAATTTAAATGGATCTTCATCTATCCTGAGCAAGGCATTGCAACTGTTAACGAATTGCGTTTCCCAGAGCAAACTCCGGTAAGCCTTCGTTTAACCTCTAACTTCACGATGAACTCGTTCTTCATCCCGGCGTTAAGTGGTCAGATTTATGCAATGGCAGGTATGCAAACTCACCTTAACTTCTTAGCTGATGAAACTAGTCCAGCTGAAGGTTATCGTGGTTTCTCTTCAAACTATTCAGGCTATGGCTTCTCACAAATGCGCTTCCGTGCACATTCTGTGACTGATGCTCAATTCGCTGAATGGATTTCTGCTGTTCAGGCAGGAAACGGTACTTCAGTTAACCCTAATGCAGTACAAAAAACTGTTCTAGACCAAGCTGAATTTGCAACTTTACGTGACGGCAACCGTGGTAAACACCAGATCGAAGCGATTATTGCAAAAGCTGAAACTCCTGAAGAGAAGGCTGCTGCTGAAGCAATGAAGCCTTACCCTACTAAGCCACATCCTGTGACTTACTACTCTTCTGTAGAGCAAGGTTTGTTTGAATCTGTGATTCACAAGTATATGAGTAACTATCACGGTGCTGATCATTCAGCTCCTGTAGAAGCTGCAGCGACTGATGCTGTTGCTCACGAAGCGGCTGCTTCTGAAGCTCATGTAGCTGGTGAACATGCGACTGCTTCTCAAGGAGAATAAGACATGAGCTTCTTAGGTAAGTTAGGTCCAGATGCAATTCCTTACGATCCAATCGTATTGGCAACTGTTGCAATGATGATCCTGGGTGGTATCGCAGTTTTTGCTGGTATTACCTACTTCAAAAAATGGGGCTACCTGTGGAACGAATGGTTCACATCTGTAGACCATAAAAAAATTGGTATCATGTATATCTTCGTATCTGTAATCATGCTTTTGCGTGGTTTCGCCGATGCGATCATGATGCGTCTTCAGCAGTTCCTTGCAAAAGGTGGCGGCGAAGGTTATTTACACCCTGAGCATTACGACCAGATCTTTACCGCGCATGGCGTGATCATGATCTTCTTCGTGGCAATGGGTCTTGTAGTTGGTTTAATGAACATCTCTGTACCGCTTCAAATCGGTGCACGTGACGTTGCATTCCCATTGTTGAACTCTTTAAGCTTCTGGTTATTCGCCGGCGCTGCGGGTCTGATGATGGTTTCACTTGCGTTAGGTGAATTCGCTGCAACAGGTTGGATGGCATACCCTCCACTGTCTGGTATCGAATACTCTCCAGGCGTAGGTATGGACTATTACATCTGGGCACTGCAAATTTCAGGTCTAGGTACGCTATTAACGGGTGTTAACTTCTTCGTTACCATCATCAAAATGCGTGCGCCTGGCATGAAACTTATGGAAATGCCAATCTTTACCTGGACATCTTTATGTACAGCAGTATTGATTATTGCGGCATTCCCAGTGTTGACTGCAACAATTGCAATGTTAACGCTTGACCGTTACTTCGGTTTCCACTTCTTCACCAATGACTTGGGCGGTAGTCCAATGTTGTACGTGAACTTGATTTGGACTTGGGGTCACCCGGAAGTATATATCTTGGTATTACCAGCATTTGGTATTTACTCTGAAGTTGTTGCGACTTTCTCGCGCAAAGCATTGTTTGGTTACAAATCAATGGTGTATGCAACAGTAGCAATCACAGTATTGTCATTCGTTGTATGGGTTCACCACTTCTTTACCATGGGTGCAGGTGCCAACGTTAACGCGTTCTTCGGTATCATGACCATGATTATTGCGATTCCTACAGGTGTGAAAATCTTCTCTTGGTTATTCACCATGTACAAGGGTCGTATTGTTTACACTACTCCAATGCTATGGACACTAGGCTTCCTGGTAACTTTCGGTATCGGTGGTTTAACAGGTGTATTGATGGCGGTTCCACCAGCGGACTTCCTGGTACATAACTCTTTATTCCTGATTGCTCACTTCCATAACGTAATTATTGGTGGTGTAGTATTTGCGATGTTCGCAGGTATCATCTTCTACTGGCCGAAAATGTTCGGTTGGAGACTGAATGAGACTTGGGGTAAAGCAGCGTTCTGGTTCTGGTTCTTCGGTTTCTACTTTGCGTTCATGCCACTTTATATCCTTGGTTTCATGGGTATGACACGTCGTTTGAATACATTTGACAACCCAGAATGGGACCCGTATGTAAATATCGCGATGTTCGGTGCAGTTCTGATTGCACTTGGTATCGTATGTTTCATTCTGCAAATCGTGGTTGGTTTCTTACAACGTGACCAACGTCTGGATTTGACTGGCGATCCATGGGATGGTCGTACCCTTGAATGGGCGACATCTTCTCCTGCTCCGTTCTATAACTTTGCTCATCTTCCAAAGATCAATGGTATTGATACTTTCTGGATCGAGAAAGAAAATGGTGTTGCGTATGCAAAACCAATGAAGTACGAAGATGTTCATATGCCAACTAACCGTGCTGCCGGTTTCGTTATCGCGATGTTCATCACTGTTATGGGCTTCGGTTTAATCTGGCACATCTGGTGGTTAGTAGTTGTTACGTTCATTGCTTCTATCATTAGCTTCATCGTGTCTTCTTTCACCAAGAAAGTGGATTACTATGTTCCAGCTGCTGAAGTTGAACGTATTGAAAACGAACGCTATGCGATTCTTGAAAAACACTTGAAGAAGGACTAAGACAATGGCTGAAGTACTTCATCACGATAACCACGGACACGATGAGCATCATCATCACGATGATACTGACATCACCGTCTTTGGTTTCTGGACTTACTTGATGAGTGACCTTGTCCTGTTCGGTACACTCTTCATTGCGTTCGCTGTTTTGAGTAGCCACATTCCTGTGGGTACTCCAAGTGCGAGAGACCTGTTTGGCGACTCTCTAGGTTTCGTTCTTACTGAAACCTTCGCCCTCTTGATCTCTTCTGTAACCTTTGGTTTTGCAGTTCTTGCTGCATACAAAAAAGACGTTGCAAAAGTACTGACTTGGTTAGCGATTACTTGGGTATTCGGTGCTATCTTCATCGGCATGGAACTATATGAATTCAATCATCTAGTTCATGCGGGTCACGGTCCAAGCACAAGTGCGTTCTTATCTGCGTTCTTTACTTTGGTAGGTACGCACGGTATTCACGTAACTTCTGGTCTGGTCTGGATGATCGTGCTTATGGTTCAAATCAAGAAATATGGTTTGACTCTTGCAAACACGCGTCGTCTAGCTTGCCTAAGCTTGTTCTGGCACTTCCTTGACATCGTTTGGATCTGTGTATTCAGCGTAGTTTACTTGATGGGAGTTCTGTAATGAGTCACGATCATAACGCTGCTGGCGAATCACACGGTAACGTTAAGCAATATACTGTTGGCTTTATCCTTTCTGTCATCCTTACCGTAATTCCATTCGGTATGGTGATGGCAGGCGGTTTTGGCCGTGGTATCTTGATTACTGTCATCGCGATTACTGCGGTTGCTCAGATTCTTGTGCAGTTAATTTACTTCCTGCATATGAACTCTTCTTCAGAGCAACGCTGGAACGTGATTGCATTCGTGTATACCATCTTAACTATCGCTATTCTTTTAGTGGGTTCTGTATGGATCATGAATTACCTACACTACAACATGATGATCTAAACTGGTCGTCATGCTGAAAAAGTATTTATTCCTGACTAAGCCAGGAATTCTCTTCGGTAACTTTGTTACCACTTTGGGTGGCTACTTCGTAGCCACTCAAGGTTCTGTAGATTTCCTTCTCCTGCTTATTACCCTTCTCGGTACTACGCTTGTCGTAGCATCAGGATGTGTGGTCAACAACGTGATTGACCAAGACATCGACCAAAAAATGCAGCGCACCCAAAACCGTGCTCTGGTCACCAAAACCATTTCCGAACCTGTTGCTCTGGCCTTTGCCCTGATATTAGGCATCGTTGGTTTTAGTCTTTTATGGTTCTGGGTAAATGCGTACGCTTTCCTATTCGCGGTGATTGGTTTTGTCGTATATGTTGGTTTCTACAGCCTATGGACAAAACGAACCACAATTCATCAAACTGTTGTAGGCAGTATTTCTGGTGCAGCTCCGCCTGTCATTGGTTATACCGCAGTGGCCAATCAATTTGACCTCGGTGCGTTACTGATCTTTTTAGGTTATGCGCTATGGCAAATGCCTCACTCATGGGCGATTGCGATTTACCGCTTTGATGATTACAAAAATGCAGGCATTCCGATCTTGCCTGTGGCACGTTCGATTCATCGTACCAAGATTGAATCACTGGTTTATGTGGTGTTATTCACGCTGACCATGAATGCGTTATTTGTCTTTGGTTATGCCAACTGGTTCTATGCAGTGATTTTAAACTTACTGTGCATTTACTGGTTGTATATCGGTGTCATTGGATTTAAAGCTGAAAATGATCAACTTTGGGCAAAGAAATATTTCTTGTTCTCGGTGATCCTGATTACTGTCATTAGTATTATCTTTAGCTTTACCTCAACTGCGCCATCTACACAGATTGTATTTTTTTAAAAAGATAGAGTTAGTCTCTATCTTTTTTTATTTTGATTTCTCTTAATCCCCTACTTCCAATAGTTGTAGAGCAGAATCAAAAATTCGGCTTTATAAAGCTAAACCTCGATCTTCCTGATCGCTTAGAAAATTCAATCTTTCTGGTTCCAGACTCCGATCCTTCAGTTTTCTAGATTTTCTGGCCTGATAAGTAAAGCTTGATCTTCGCAACAATACATGTGCTGAATTTAACCAGTCCAAATTTGCTTAAAGCCAAAGTCAGGTTCTGATGATCGATCTGGTTATAGAGATAATTTCGCAAAAATGTCTTATTTGGTTGAAATTATCCCTAAAGATCACTACAATTCCCCCTTCGCAAACACTGCGACACAACTTTGGTTGTGACTCCTTGCTTCAATTTACTTAAATTGGGGCTGTCCAAACCGTAAGGAGCTGACAATGCGTCATTACGAAATCGTACTTTTAGTACACCCTGATCAAAGCGATCAAGTAGTTGGTATGGTAGAACGCTACCTAACTCACATCAAAGAAGCTGAAGGTCAAATTCACCGTCTTGAAGACTGGGGCCGTCGTCAATTGGCTTACCCAATCAACAAGATCCACAAAGCTCACTACATTCTTATGAATGTTGAGTGTGGTCAAACTACTCTTGATGAGCTTGAAGAATTGTTCCGTTATAACGACGCAATCATTCGTAGCCTTATCATCCGTCGTGAAAACGCTATCACTGAAGAGTCACTATTGGCGAAGAGTGCTGAAGAAAAACGTGCGCGTAAAGCTCAACGTGAAGAAGCACAACACGCTCAAGACTCTGCTGAAGCTTAAGGAGAACATAACATGGCACGTTTTTACCGTCGTCGCAAGTTCTGCCGCTTTACAGCTGAGAACGTTACGTACATCGACTACAAAGATATCGACACTTTAAAACAGTACATCACTGAAAACGGCAAGATTGTTCCTAGCCGTATTACAGGTACTAAAGCTCGTTACCAACGTCAATTAGCGTTAGCTATCAAACAAGCTCGCTACTTGTCTTTGATCCCTTACACTGACAATCATAAGTGAGGTTGAGCTGTGGATATTATCTTATTACAACGCATTAAAAACCTAGGTAAACTAGGCGATAAAGTTTCAGTTAAAGCTGGTTACGGCCGTAACTTCCTTATCCCTCAAGGTAAGGCTGTTGCTGCAACTGAAGCAAACACTGCTGCTTTTGAAGCTCGTCGTGCTGAACTTGAGAAAGAAGAAGCTGCTATCTTGGCTGCTGCTCAAGCACGTGCTGACCAATTGAACGAAGTGAACATCGTTATCACTGCGAAAGCTGGTGATGAAGGTAAACTATTTGGTTCTATCGGTACTCGTGACATCGCTGACGCGTTGACAAATGCTGGTCTAGAAGTAGACCGTGCTGAAGTACGTCTTCCAAATGGCGCGCTTCGTCACACTGGCGAATTTAACATCGCAATCCAATTGCACCATGATGTTACTGCAGAAGTTCTAGTTACTATCGTAGCTGAGTAATTTCTCGCCTCAAAAAGAGCATGCGAAAGCATGCTCTTTTTTTATCTCTAAAAAATATAATCTAGCCAACACTGTCAAATTCATTTTATTATTCGTGTTTACAAAAAATTGCACTTCGCATTTTTGATCAGAGCGCGTATCATTTCATCTCGTAGTGAATAAACGCTATTCATCTCCGACGATATTTAACCATTGTATTTAAAATCAGGGATTTATATGTCACAGGCGAATGCCAGCAAAAAGATAGCTCCTGCTAAACCGGAAATTGTTACTGAAAATAGCAATCTCAAGGAGTTCCGTACTCCACCCCACAATTTAGCAATTGAACAGGCTGTACTTGCTGCCCTAATGACTGTGGCTGAATCTTTTGAGCAGGTCGGTGATGTACTGACCGAAAATGATTTTTATGCCACCCGACATAAATATATCTTCCGTGCCATTGAGCAGCTCTCTAAAGAAAACTCACCTTATGATGCGGTTCTGGTGCATGACTGGCTCATCAAACAGAATTTACTCGATGCCATTGGTGGTGAAGAATATCTGATGCAGCTGATGGCAGATTCGCCATCAAGTTTCTATAATCTGGAAACCTATGCAGGCAAAATTAAAGAATTCTCTACCCTGCGTAGCATGATTAAAGTCAGCTCCGAAATTTTACAAAATGCCTATGACACCAAAGGCCGCACAGTGAGTGAAATTCTGGATCTGGCTGAGACCAATATTTTCTCGATTGCCGAACAGCATAATAACAATGCCAAAGCGCAAGGCCCTAAGCCGATCAACTCGGTGGTCGCAGACGTATTTGATAAATTAAATGAACTGTCGCAAATGGAAGGCAGCATTACCGGTTTAACTACTGGTTTTGTGGAACTGGATAACAAAACTTCCGGCATGCAATCCGGTGACCTGATTATTGTCGCAGCGCGTCCATCCATGGGTAAAACCACCTTTGCCATGAATCTGGTCGAAAGTGTTTTATTCAATAACAACCTGCCTGCTCTGGTCTATTCAATGGAGATGCCAGCCGACTCGATCGCCATGCGTTTGATTTCATCATTTGGTCGCGTGCATCAAGGACATTTACGTTCTGGTAAAATGGACAGTGATGAATGGTCAAAAGTCACCAGTACCATTGTGCATTTACAAGAAAAAAATCTGTATATCGATGATTCTTCTGCACTGCCGCCGACAGAATTACGTGCCCGTGCGCGTCGTATTGCCAAAATGCATGGCGGAAAGCTGGGCTGCATCATGGTCGATTACCTGCAGCTGATGAAAGTCCCTGGCATGGGTGATAACCGTGTTGGCGAGATCTCGGAAATTTCCCGAAGCTTAAAAGCCTTGGCGAAGGAAATGCAGTGTCCAGTGATTGCCCTGTCACAGCTCAACCGATCGCTGGAGAACCGTCCAAACAAACGTCCGGTGATGTCCGACTTGCGTGAATCTGGTGCGATCGAGCAGGATGCCGACTTGATCATGTTTATTTACCGTGATGAGGTTTATAACAAGGAATCCAAGGAAGCTGGCACCGCCGAAATCATTATCGGCAAACAGCGTAACGGCCCGATTGGTACCGTACGTCTGGCATTCGAAGGTCAATATACCCGCTTTAGTAATCTCTCACCTGAGTTCTATGCTCAGTATGATGATGAAGAGTAATCAGACTCTCGTCATCACATTTCCATCGTCCCTCTAGGAGTAATTTAGGGTGCGTCAAGCTACAGTTTATATTGACAGCGCTGCGCTGCAATATAATTTAAACCGTGTCAAACAACTTGCCCCAACCGCGAAAATAGTCAGCATGGTAAAGGCCAATGCTTATGGACACGGAGTTAAAGACTGCTTAGCAGCCTTAAGCGAAACCGATGCCTTTGGTGTCGCCTGCCTGCAAGAAGCCCTGGAAATTCGTGAATTGGGCTATCTACAGCCGATTACGCTCATCGAAGGTATTTTTTCAGCCGATGAAATGCAGCTTGTAATCGATCAGAATATTGAAGTTGTGGTACATCATCAGGCTCAAGTCGACTGGTTACTGGCTCATAAAGATGCCTATATCGCCAAAGAACTTAAAGTCTGGGTCAAACTGAACAGCGGCATGAACCGCCTAGGTTTTAAGATTGAAGCGATCAAAGACGTAATTCATACCCTAAAAGCTGAAGGCTTTACTTGCGTGCTTGCCATGCATTTTGCCAATGCCGATGCTGAGCATCCGCTGAATGATGAACAAATCCGTCAATTCCTGGAAATTAAAAATGATTGCGCTCCAATTTTAGCCTCTTGCTGTAACTCGGCTGCAATCTATAAATATCCAGAATTGCATTTTGACTATGTGCGTCCAGGGATCATGCTCTACGGTGCGACGCCCTTTTCAGACCGGGATGTGCATGATCTGGACTTAAAGCCGGTCATGACGTTTACAGCTGAAATTATTGCCTTGAATGAGATTCAAGCGGGTGAGCATGTCGGTTATGGTTCAACGTTCACCGCAGATCAAGACATAACTTTGGCCATTGTTTCAATTGGCTATGGTGATGGCTACCCTCGCGCTTTCCTAAAACAGAACTATGTCGCGATTAATGACCAGCAAACTCGCGTGATCGGCCGCGTAGCGATGGATATGATCGCTATTGATGTCACAGGGTTAGAGGTGCAATTGGGCACAGAAGTCGAACTTTGGGGTAAAACCCGTCTGGTGGATGATGTGGCTGAAGCGAATGGCACGATTGGTTATGAACTATTATGCCGACTGAGCAATCGTCCACTACGCCAAGTAGTCTGATCTAGTCCTCAAAGTAAAAAAGCCCAACATAGGTTGGGCTTTTTCTTTAGGCTGACTTTTGTTCTTCGCCCTGCTCTATGCATAATTGCATTAATAAGGCATCGACATGACTTTGCTGAAAGTCAAAAGGATTAAACTCATCAAATCCCATTTCCCGACAGAATTGCTGGATTTGACTGCGTTTAGAAATATATTTCATCGACCAATCTGGGAAACTCGGATATTCAATTTCCTTGGTCTCAAATAATTTAATATCCTGATGGCGAGGATCTTTATTCAGTCGCTCCACCAGCAGACTTTTTAAAGTGGGACATTCACCTTCCAGACATTGAAAAAAATGACCATCTGCGAAATAAAGTACACCTTTCACTTGATGCTGGTAATTAAAATCACGGGCTTCTTTCAAAATATTCGCTAAATCTTCAAGCAAATCAGTTTTGGGAGAAGTACTTTTACTGGCGTAACAAAATTGGTACATGCGCTAACTTCTCTATTTTTATTATGCTGGACTGCATAGAAGTTAATACTGTACGCGAAAAGCCTGAATCACGATAGGTTTTTTATAAGAAATACTCATTAGAGGGAACCGGAAGTTCTGCCAGTCCTTTTTTCAAGGTCTCTGACCATTGTCGGCTGATTGATGTGAAATACTCATCATCTTCGGCAATACGCTTGCCTCTTGGCATGATCAGACTGTCTTTTTTATAGACCAGCACATCGAGGGGCATACCAACCGATACATTGGAACGTAGGGTCGATGCAAATGAAATCAGGGAACAGCGCAAAGCTTCATCCAGCGGCATATCATAAGTCAGCGCACGATCCAGGATCGGCTTGCCATATTTACTTTCGCCAATCTGGAAATACGGCGTATCGCGTGTGGCACAGATAAAGTTCCCTTGCGGATAAACATGATAAAGCTGCATATCCTGATCTTTAAGTTGCCCCCCGACCAGCAGATTGCAATAATAATTACTTTGTTCCGAAATATCGCTCGTAACATTGGCAATCACTTTTTTCAGCATACTACCCACCAGCTCAGCGACATCAAACATGGTGTGCAGACTCAAGATATTGGGTTCCTGCTTCAGTTCGAGCTGATTTTTAATATGTCCAATTACGGCTTGTGTTGTTGCCAGATTTCCGGATGCCTGTATGACGATCATACGTTCCCCAGGAATACCAAAGGTATACAACTTTCGAAATACAGAAATGTGATCTACTCCGGCATTGGTCCGGGTATCACTGATAAAAAGCATACCTTGCTCTAAACGTAGTGCACAACAATACGTCATTTATTCGTCCTTATTAACATCCTAGCACTTGAACGATGGAATGCATGGATTCTACACCGCCTTTTTCTCTGACACCGCGTACCGGTGCCACATCCCAATAATCCCGTCCAATCGCCACATAAATATGCGAACTTGGAGTAAACACTAGATTACTGACATCAAAACAATACCATGTCTGGTCTACAAACACCTCTGCCCAAGCGTGACTGGCCAGATGCGAAGCATTTTGTGCATATAAATAACCAGAAACATAGCGTGCAGGCAAACCTAGATATTTGCACATGGCAATAAAAATATGACTATGGTCCTGACAGACGCCCTGTCTGGACTCAAAGGCATCTATTGCAGAGCCTTGCACTGAAGTACTGTTGGAAATATAAGGCACATGCTCCAGCAAGGCCTGTGCCAGTCCAATCAAATGCTGACGGGTTAATGCAGGAACATGACGTTGTGCAAAGTCTTTCATTGCTGCATTACATTGGGTTGATTCGGTCGGCTGTAGAAAAAGATTGGGATTGATTGAATCATTCAGTCCACTCTGATGCGCAGGATTTAGCTCGACTATTCCTTGCGCCATGATAGTCAGGGAATAATAAGGTTCCCGCTGGCTACAGGTCATCCACAGATTATGAAATGCATCTTTCCGGATTTCTTTATTACCCGGTACACTGATATCCCAAGAATGAACCCGCTGATGCGCATTGCTCGAAGGCATCATTTTAATGTACTGAATACTGTTCCTCACCTCGGCCGTGTACATATAGTGCGTTTGGTGATTCACCATCAATTTCATACATCTGCCTCAAACAGTTGATGAATATGGTCGCTAAACTGATAGAACTGGATCCGGTTCGGCTCTGTACGCAACTGCTCCCAATACTGTTCCAGATCATTCCAGCCCATTTCCACCAGAATTCTGACCACATAATCAATCTTGCACAGTGAAGTACTGGTTTCTTCACCCAAGCGTAACTGGTGATCGAGCTGTTCTACACATTGCCCTAGACTAAAAAACAGAAAGATATCGGAGGATTCAGCTTCAAGAATATCTTCACATTCCGTCACCACTTCACAGATATAACCAGCATTTTTGTCTGCGGTTTTGATCAATTTCATCAGTTCCGCATAGCCTGAAGCAGACAGCACCCCGCGTAATTCCTGAATATTGTCTTTAGCTACTTTAAACTGCTGGCTAAAAGACGCCACTTGCGTAGGATCAAGTACTAGCTCATTTAGAGAACTGGCATCAAAGGCAGGTAAACAAAAGGCATGGGCATACGCCACTGCCGCTTCGTCTTCTAAAAATGGAAAGCGCGCACATAAAAAATGAGTGCGAGATAAATAACGCCCTAGCCAAAAAATATGTTGTGCATTGCTATTCAGCAAAACCATGACATTTTCCTTCTTTGGAATCTTATGAATGTAAATTGTCGACTACCCAGGTATCTTTGATACCGCCACCTTGTGATGAATTCACCACCAATGAACCGGGCTGCATCGCCACGCGTGTCAAGCCACCCTGTACGATTTCAGTACGATAAGGCGAACTTAATACAAATGGGCGTAAGTCGATATGACGTTCAGCAATACCAAAATTGGTCAAAGTCGGACTAACCGATAAGTCCAAAGTTGGCTGCGCAATATATAAATGCGGCGCAGCTAAAATTTTCTCCCTGAAAGTTTCAATTTGCTGTTTAGACGCTTGTGGTCCAATGAGCATGCCATAACCGCCCGAACCCTGCGCTTCTTTCACCACCAGCTGATCCAGATGAGCCACGACATAGTCTAATTCTTCAGAATTACGACATTGATAAGTCGGAACATTTTTTAGAATTGACTGCTCGCCCAAATAAAAACGAATCATTTTGTCGACATATGGATAAACCGATTTGTCATCTGCCACACCGGTTCCCGGTGCATTGGCAATCACAACATTATATTGCAAATAAGCTGACATCAAGCCAGCGACACCCAAAGTGCTATCCGGTTTAAAGCATAAAGGATCAAGAAACGCATCATCGACCCGTCTATAAATAACATCGACTCGTTGGCGACCACGTATGGTTTTTACATAAACCTTCGAGTCATCAACAAAAAGGTCACGTGATGTTACTAATGGCACATCCATCTCTCTTGCAAGGAAAGAATGTTCATAGTAAGCACTATTAAAACGTCCTGGGGTCAGTACCACCACAAATGGCTTATCGACATAAGCATTTTCGATCAGGATTTCTTTTAATAATTGTGGATATTGCTCGATTCCGGCAATCTTGGACTGCTCGAATACTTTTGGCATGAGTTTTTCACTGATCTTGCGGCATTCCAGCATATAAGACACGCCAGATGGCGTTCTGAGATTATCTTCTAAGACATAAAACTCGCCCTTGGAATCACGGATCACATCGATTCCACTAATCTGGCTATAAATCCCACCTTTCAAGCTATGTTGATACATATGCGGCTGATAGGCTTCATGAGTTAAAATCTGCAACTCAGGAATGATATTGGCTTTTAAAATGTCCTGTTGATGATAAATATCATGTAAGAATAAATTTAGCGCCCGTACCCGTTGTGCCGAGCCTAAAGCCACCATATTCCACTGTTTCCGGTCTATGACTCGCGGAATGATATCGTAGGGAATAGTGCGTTCTACGCCTTCTTCATCGCCATAAACGGTAAAGGTAATACCGTGATTTAAAAAATGTTCTTTTGCTACCTGATTCAGTGCATTGAGTTCATCCAGCGTATGTTGAGATAACCATTCTTCCAGTCTTTGACCTGCCTGACTGGACAGCACATGTTCATCCTGCATTTCATTAAAGAACTTTGAAGATAACTGCTGCAGTAAAAGTTGTGGGTTTGTTGTAGTAGATACCGCTATAGTTTTAGTGTCTATAAAATTTTTTCCAATATTCTGGGAACTAAATTTATCAATTGTTTCAATCACATTTGTATCCTGATTTCCTTTAAGCATACAAACCCTCGTATTATCATCTATTATAATTAAATCAAAGCAATATCCATGCCATGACATCTGTATTTCAATTACCATTAATCTAATAAATGCCCAATGAACTCAATGCCATTTTCGACCAAGTTGTTTTAGAATTGTAGGACAAATGTTGCACAGAGGGACTTGCGAAAAAATGAGAGTTTTTTTATTGTGTTAAGCTAAGCCTCAATCCCCTCTTCTTTATTGCCAGCAAAATAAATTATGTCAGCACAAGAAAAAGAAACTTCAAACAGTCTATATCGCCAATGGCAAATCTTGTCGCGTCTTTCTACCGGCAAATGGATGGGAACACGTGAATTACAGGAAATCCTGAATCGCGAAGGCATCGATATCAGTCTACGCACCATTCAGCGTGACCTGAATCAGATTGCGCAACGCTTTCCAATTGAAAGCAGTAAAACTACGCCGCAAGGCTGGCGTTGGCGTTCAGATGCCCCGCTGCAAAGTTTGCCGCATATGACCAGCTCGCAAGCGGTCACCTTTATGATGGTCGAAGAACATTTAAAACATCTGTTGCCACCAAGCCTGATCGAAGAAATGAATCCCTGGTTTGATCTGGCGCGGCGCAGTCTTTCTTCACAGAACAATGTCCGGCAATGGATTAATCGCGTACGTATTGTTCCAGCTACCCAGCCGCTGATTCCACCTGTGGTAGATAAGGCCGCGCAACAAGCGGTGTATGAAGGTCTGTTACAGGACAAACAGCTGGAATGTGTGTATCAGGGCCGCGGTCATAATAGCGAAGAAAAAACCTATATTCTCAATCCTCTGGCATTGGTACAAAAAGGGTCAATCATCTATCTGGTGTGTACCCGTCATGACAAGTCCGATATCCAGACCTTTGCCCTGCACCGCTTTAAATCGGCCGTCGTGCTGAATTCACGTGCCTTGCATCCGATCAATTTCGATATTGATGAGTATATTGATTCTGGTGCGCTGGGCTTCCGGGTGGACTTCAACCACCCTACTGAAAATGTCACGCTAAAACTCAGGATGTCGGAATCGGATGCACATTACTTTGAGGAAAGCCAGCTCAGCAAAGACCAGAAAATTGAAAAAATGGAAGATGGCATGTCGCTGATCACTGCTACCGTGCCATTTACCTCACAACTGGTCTGGTGGTTACGCAGCTTTGGTAAAAAGATTAAACATATTGAACCGAGTATTGTAGCCAGTGCAGTCGATCAAGTGGATGAGGAAAACCCTTAACCACTCAGGCTTCATCCAGATTCTTTTAGGTATTCCAGAATAAAAAAAATCCCCAAATTGGGGACTGGAGAATTATGCTTATATTTTTGTTCTTGTTGTGGTGATCTGCCGCTGTGCCAAGCTGCTTTTCTTTGATACCCCGAAATGCAACTTGGATGAAACATCAATATTTAAAAATGACTGAGACATGAGCAAGCCAGCTCAGCATTATTAAAGCGAATGGATTTTTTGGTCATAGTTTAAGACTCCTATATAGTGAATAAACCGACTATAAAGTCATCCGCCTTACTTGTGAAATAAATAGAATGCATGTCTTTTGCAGAATTTCTCTATAGTACTTTTTCCGCAAAATTTATCTGTAATCGCTGCTGATTCATTGCTTGGCTTAATACTATTTTCGGCAAGTTTATAAAATCGAATAACAATTCTCTGCTTGTATAAGATATCTCGCTCTGCACATCATAAAGCCCTATAGAAGTAGAAATAGGGACTTAATTTTACAATGGCTAACCCTGCTCAATTAGTACGTCACAAGCTGCTTAATACTTTCTTTTCCCGCCATTCGGTCTGGTTTGCCTGCATTCTGATTGCAGTAATTTTTACTACATTTCATATCGGTTATTCACCGCGTTATATCTATTATTTTATGCCGCAAACGTTAGTGAATACCCTATGGATCCTGAGCATTCTGCTGAGTTTGCTGGGTTTGTATGATGTACTACAAAATAAGCATTCCATTCTGAAAAATTATCCCATTATGGGACATTTCCGCTTTATCTTTGAGGAATTCCGTCCCGAGATTCGTCAGTATTTTATTGAAGCCGACCGGGACGCACTGCCTTTTTCCCGTATGCAGCGCAGTCTGGTGTATCAGCGGGCAAAAAATGAAAATTCTGATAAACCTTTCGGCTCGATTCTGAATGTCTATGAAGATAATTACCGCTTTGTTAGTCATTCCATCACGCCCTGCAAAGTTGCTGATCCGCAGACTTTTCGTATCCTGATTGGAAATGAGCAATGTACCCAGCCCTTTTCAGCTTCTATTTTAAATATTTCAGCCATGAGCTTTGGCAGCATGAGTGCCAATGCGATACGTGCACTTAATCTCGGCGCTCAAAAAGGTGATTTTTTCCATGATACAGGCGAAGGCAGTATCAGTCCCTACCATCTGGAATATGGCGGTGATCTGGTCTGGGAAATTGGCAGTGGTTATTTTGGCTGCCGTACTTTAGATGGACAATTCGATCCGGAACGTTTTGCTGCACAAGCCAAACTACCCCAAGTAAAGATGATTGAAATCAAGCTTTCGCAAGGCGCAAAACCTGGCCACGGCGGTATTTTACCTAAAAGTAAAATTTCGGAAGAAATTGCCCAAATTCGAGGCATCAGCCGTGATCATGATTGTGTTTCACCTTCGAGTCATCCGGCATTTAGCACACCGATTGAAATGATGCATTTCATACAAAAATTACGTGAACTTTCCAACGGAAAACCGGTCGGATTTAAACTGTGTCTGGGTCAACCGTGGCAGTTTATGAGCATGGTCAAAGCTATGTTACATACACAGATTTACCCAGATTTTATTGTGGTTGATGGCTCTGAAGGTGGAACGGGAGCTGCACCCATTGAATTAATTGACTATGTCGGTGCGCCTTTAAGAGAAGGTTTACTGTTTGTACACAACACCCTGGTTGGCGCAGGTTTGAGAGATAAGATCAAAATTGGTGCAAGTGGTAAAATTATTAGTGCATTCGATATTGCCAGTACGCTTGCCATTGGTGCGGATTGGGTGAACTCTGCCCGTGGTTTTATGTTTGCAGTGGGCTGTATTCAGGCACAAAGTTGTCATACCAATCAGTGCCCTGTCGGAGTCACCACCCAAGACAAAGATCGCCAGAAAGCCTTACATGTGCCGACCAAGGCCGAACGGGTGTTTCATTTTCATAAAAACACCTTACATGCCCTGTCTGAACTAATAGCTTCCGCAGGTCTCAAACACCCTTCCGCTATTAAGGCGCATCATCTGGCACAACGCGTGAATAATCACGAAATAAAGAACTTTGCGCAGATTCATTTTTGGCTCAAAGAAGGTGAATTATTGTCCTGTGAAAATAAGGATGAGGAGAACTTCTACTTCCGGATGTGGAATTTGGCCCAATTAGAAAAATTTTAAATCAATAGCATTAGAACTAAAAAAGGCGTTTTCATAAACGCCTTTTTAAATATTAGGGTGTGTTGACACTT